>NZ_NADT01000001.1:0-25878 GCF_003264205.1 Bacillus sp. SRB_8
ATGAAGGAGCAAATCTTTGTCCCACACAAGGATTACCTAAAAAACAACGTGATGTATTATTTTTGTGCCAGGAGATGTTATCTGAAATCGCAAGAATCGGAGGTGGTTTAGGATTCCGGCTCATATTTTGTACGCAATATCCTACTTCTGATACATTACCAAGACAAATTAAACAAAATGCTGATGCGAAAATAGGCTTTCGATTACCAACAGCGGTCGCTTCACAAGTTGCTTTAGATGAACCAGGGCTAGAGGATTTACCTTCCCTTCCAGGAAGGGCATTGTTTAAAACGGATCGTACAGAAGAAATCCAAGTACCTTTTTTAAAGGATAAAGATATGTGGGAGTTACTAAAGCAATACAAGGTGGTGAAGCAAAATGAGGCACCAGAAACTCAAACAGAGAGCGAGACAGATCGAGATTTTATCGAGTTTAAATAAGTTGGAGTTTGCGTCCAGAAGGCAATTGCAAGCAATACATGCGCTAGGTAGTATTCGAAATGCAAATCGTATTTTGAAGGATCTACGGGAATATTGCCATGTGACCTCTCATAACCGGGAGTATGTTTACTACCTCAATAAGAAAGGTTGTGCCTTGTTAGGATTAGAGCCGGATGAACGAAAAAAGAAGCATCAACTTGAGCATATTCTTTTACGCAACGAGGCTTGGATGTGGTTAGATTTTCCGGATTGGAAGACAGAACAAGTTATAAAATTTAGATATCAAAATGAAGAAAAAATAATTGTACCAGATGCTTATTATTTAATAGATCAAGTACCACATTTTGTTGAAATTGATAGGCTGCAACACATGAAGAATAATGAAGAAAAAATACAGTATTATAGTTTAATTGCAAAGCTATATAAAAAACAAAAGGATATCGTACCAAACATCTTATTTTTTACAATATCGGATTATCGAGAAAAGAAATTAGAGAGCTACGGAATGAAATATAATGTGTATGTACGTACATTCCTTTTAAAAGAAGTTTTGTAGTTTGCAACTAAATTACAAAAAATATGGGTTTTTGGCAACCGAATTGATAAAAAAGGACTACGCTGTTTAATAGCCCTCATCATGTCCAAAAATCTGTGTTATTAATATTTTTGCCTGTTAGTTTCCGAAGTGCATTGACGATTTTATTAGCATTTTTCATACTCGGTGAAACACTGTCTATGTTTGCTAAACGACTAACAGTTGACTCTCTTAGTCCACTAACCTTGGCAATATCTACTTGTTTTAAATCGTGTTTATCTATGAATTTTCCAAGTTTTGAACGGGGTTTTTTAAACCAGGGCATATATTACACCTCATTTGTTTTTTAGTTATAATTTGTCCAAAACTTCTATTTTTCAAACTTCGAAATAAAGAATAAATGTAAAATTAGAGCATATAATGAAAATATAAAACTAAAAAACTGTAATAATTTTGTGTAATATAGCATTCATATAAGTAGCTACAAGTTGCTGATATACTATTCTAATGGCAACTTGTTGCAAAGGGTATTCCTATAAAATTAAAAGCTTGAACCTATTGATACACAAGGGTTTAGGCTTTTTTTAATTTATGGAGCAATGAAAACCAGTTTAATAAATTAAGAGATATCATATTGTTGAGTCGTCGAATATTGAAGAATCATATATATAATTTCACGTACCATATTGATAATAAAAAAATATTTTCTAAATGGTTGTATAAGGCAAAACAATAGGTTTATAATAAGAACAAACGTTCTGTTCTTGGGGGCTAAAACGATGTTTGATTATTCAAAGTGTATGAATCGAATGATTTACTGCATTGATCTATGTTCATTTTTTGCTAGTTGTGCGTGTGTCATGAGAGGATTAGATCCATTAAAAGTAAAATTGGCTGTTGTTGGTGACGTAAATAGAAAAGGATCTATCGTGCTTGCTGCCACTCCCGAACTTAAAAAAATGGGCATTTCTACAGCAACCAGATTATACGAAGTACCAAAAGATCCGAACATTATTATTGTGAATGCAACAATGAGAAGATTTGTTGAAATTTCAAATCAAATCACAGAAATTTATACAAAGTATGTAGCATTAGAGGATCTACACGTTTACTCAATCGACGAATGCTTTTTAGACATGCAACAAACAGCGCACCTTTTCGGACGTGATCCAATTGTAATTGCTAAACGAATTCAAAAAGAGATATATGATACAACTGGTATAACTGCATCCATTGGGATAGCACCTAACTTATTTCTCTCAAAGGTTGCTCTAGATGTGGAAAGTAAACATTCGAATTCCAGGATTGCAATGTGGTCATACGAAGATGTTTCGAAGAAATTATGGAATATTAAACCCCTTCAAAAAGTATGGGGAATTGGAACGGCGACTCAGGAAGCTTTACACAGCATGGGGCTATTTTCCTTGAAGGATGTTGCTAGAACGCCTAAAGAACATCTAATCAAACGATTTGGCAAAGTAAAAGGTGAAGAGTTATATCGTTTTTCATACGGTATTGATGAGAGCCGTATTGCTAATAAATACATTCCGAAAAGCACTTCTATTACAAAAGGGCAAATATTATTAGAAGACTGTTTTAGCCCAAAAAAATTAAAATTACTTCTCCTAGAACAAATTGAAGAAACTTGTTTTCGTTTACGATCTATGGATAAATGCTGTCGTACGGTTGAGCTTGCTATAGGTTATAGCAAATACATCGGCGGAGGATTTAAACGAGCGATTACATTAGATCAGCCGACATGCTTAACAGAAGATGTGTATGAGGCCTCATTGCAACTATTAAAAAGGTTTCATTCTGGACATCCGGTGCGCCAAATACATATAACACTAAAAAATTTGACCAGGGATGATGCAATTCAAATGTCATTGTTTGAAGATACTTCTCAAAAAGATACTAAAAGGAAATTAGCAAAAACAATGGATAGTATACGGCATAAACATGGTAAAAACTCGATTATGAGAGGGATTAGCTATATTAAGGGGGCTACTCAGAGAGAAAGAAACGGCAAAATTGGTGGTCATAAAGCATAAGGAGGAATGTAAGTCATGATGGATCGAGGTATGATGCGATGGGTTCCATTTTCAGCCATAAAAGAACAATTCGAAGGATTAAATGAAATGTATGAAAAACAAAACGAAGTACCGATGCCTATTTTAGATGAACAAAAACTAGATCTTATAAACGATATCGTGTGTTGTGCAATTGCTGAAAATAAACAAGTAAGCATTTTATATCAAAAACAGAACAAAGTGTATACCGAAGTGGGTTATATTCATTACTATGACATGATTTGTAATGAATTAAGAATTAGGAACCAACATGATAATGTATTTTATATAAAAGTAAATCATGTAACAGATATCAAATATACATAATCGTCTACAAAATAAAAAGCATCCACTATGTGAACACTTGTATCGAGATAATAAAGCTCTTTAATTTTATCTTCAGAAAAGCAATAACCTCCCATCAACAACATGATAGGAGGTTATTAAAGTTATTTAAAATTTGTATTTTGTTTTAATGGTTTCGATTTTTGCAAATAATAATGTTGTTTAATTTTGGAAGCGAATATTAAAGTTTTACTTGGTTATTTCTTTATAGCTTGTAACTAAATCTTCGGCTTCATATCTAGGGTCTACCTTAACTTTACCCTCTTTTGTTTTGATAACTCTTAGTCCACCAAACCATTCTGCATCGTTGAAGGTTATTCTACCTACTCTTACATTATACTCTTTACCGTCTATCTTTACGATTAGTATTCCATGTTCAGATAGAAACCCTTTTTCTACATGTCTACCTGTAATTTCAGCGTTTAATGAAGTTCCTTCGTGTACCAGTTTCGCTTCATAATACCCATCAATCATTGGAAATCCGAAAAAGACGAATGCTATTAGTCCAAAGACAATTACCTTCTTCTTTGTACTCCATTTATTCTTTTCTTTCAATTCTTTCTGTTTCGCTTCTTCTTCTGCTCGTTCTTGCTCTAACTCGTCTAAAGCTTCTTCCCATGCATCTAGGTATTCTTCATACTCTGCTTCGATTCTTGCTAGTTTCTCTAGCTGTTCATCGGTTGCTACCATTTCATATGAGTTTTCTTCAACTAAACGAATTTCAATACCCGTTTTTCTTATTTCTTCTAAGTCTTCTTCTGTACCATTTAACTCTCGAATGACTTCCCCTTGTTTGTTAACGAGTTTAGCGTGAATGTTTTTTTTCTCCTTCTTCTTAAACATCTGAACTACCCCTTTATTTGTTTCCTATCATAGATAATAATACCATTTTTGAAAACATCTATTTTATTTTTGAAATGACTTTATTATTTTTTAACAACTTTATTATTTGTGAACAATACTTCATGTTATTATGATTAAGTGATATTAATTCAGATTGATATGTAGGTGAAACAAATGGAAAATAAAGAACCTAAACAAGAATACGATCTAAGCAAAATATACGCATACACAGAGTTCCCCGATAAAATTAGCGGTCGTTGCGACAATTGCGGCAATACCTCATTCAAGAGTTCCGTTAAAGATTTCATCTTTTTAAGAGAATGTCGTCAATGCGGTATGAAGAAAATCATATAGTCCTATCCGGGGCTTTTTTCTTTATAAAATAAAATGAACTATAAGATATACATAAAAAATAGAGTCCCTTATTATTAGGGGTAGCAATTGCTGAAAGTAAGCAAGTAAACATCTCATACCACAAACAGCACAAATTGCATTCAGAAATTGGCCATATTCATTTTTACGATATGACTCGAAATGAGTTAAGAATTATGAACCAAAATGATAAGGTATTATATATAGAGATTGGTCATGTAACTGATATTAAATATACATAAGGATTTACAATTCAAAGGGTAGGGAGAAAAATGTTTGAGACGTGTGAGGAGGATAAATAGCATGATTAATCAAGCTGAATGGTTATGGCAATGTATTATTGAAAGAGGATCAAATTCTGAAGGTAACTTTAAAGAATCATTAAATCTTCAGCCAGGTGCAAGTTATGAAGAGTTTCAAATTATTGAGGGTACACTGGGGGTTACACTTCCTGAAGAGATGAAGAACTTTTACAGGGTGTATAACGGACAAGTTTGGGAGCCCGGGGTAAATCCAATTGTTAGGAATTTGACTTTGTCCCCTACTTCCGAAATTATCGATAATTGGAAATTTTTACAGGAAGAATTCGATCCAGATGATGATTTAGAGCCAGATATTGAAAAAGAGCTTAAACCAGTTCTTTGGAATTCCAAGTGGATTCCAATTGCAGAAAATGGTGGCGGGGATTATCTTTGTATTGATACAGATCCATCAGAATCTGGAGTAGTAGGACAAGTGCTATATTATTGGCATGATTGGGGACAACGTTCTATTGAGGCAAAAGGTTTATTTGAATTCATAGAAATCTGTTTGAAAGAAGAGAATTGTGAATAAATGTACTTAGAGTTGTAAGTTTGAATTAAAGTTGGATTAGAAATATTGTATGCACCTTGATTTTACGCCAAACCCAAAGACTCCATTTTGAAAAAAGATTGGTTAAAATGGAGTCTTTTTTTGCTAATTAGTATATAAATTTTATAAAAAAGTTTGATTGTTTTGTTATCCGTTATTTCACCAACGCCCCCGTTACTTTAAGTACGTTTCGTCACAATCTTAGTCGTTATAATGATTTTAATCATATATTCCCCATTCATACAAAAAATAATGGCTATCAGATTGTCCGAATATACAATCATAAACATACCCCTTTTGTACTTGTATTGTTTCAATATGACTTAATCTAATTAAGAGTTCTTTAATAACTTGTTCTGGTGTATTCACATCAGCTAAATCCCTTTTAAATCTACTTATAAAGTCATCTTTGTTTACTGACTCTATGCTAATACATACTCTTGAATAGTATGTATTAATCCAACCATCTTTTAGTGCTGTTAGCCATTGTTCGTCTGAAGGTTCTGGCTCATCACTAATATCCCATTCTTCTCCATCGAACAATTCCTTTTTAAATAGTGCAGAAAATGCCTCTTGAATATTATCAAATTGACCTTTTCTGGCGAATGTTAAGTCTACTTGCATTGCATATTCATCTCTAAATTCATATACATCAAATGATAAATTTAACAATCTTACATTTGCAATTTGTCGGGCAAATAAATTGAGATCATCAAACAATCCTTGAATTTCTTTATTCATCATAATCCCCCCTTCTTCCTAAAGTTCTGATATTGTAAAGTGATAATAAAGTTATTTAATTTAGATATAAAAAATACAAGAGCCTTGCTACATTGTATTGTAGTAAAGCTCTTTAAGGTTGTTTAATTTCTATCCATTTAAAGGTGTGTGCACTCAAAAATCAATAATAAAGTTGTTTAAATCTTGTTCAACTAAAGCACCCGTTAGTTCAATAAGAAAAAATTATCTATGATTATTAAAGTGGCCCACCTTCAAAACCAATAGGCCATCCATCCTCTTTAAATTTTACTTTATACTGAAACTCAAAGTGACCATCAAAAATAAAAGCTAAACTAAACCCTGAAAATATATAATCGTCAAAATTAACAATCTTTCCAAAACATATTGTGGATAGATAGTAGTTCTTCATTTCTTGATTAGGGAAGAATTCCTGTAAATATTTTAATGCACGGCTTATATGTAGATGGAGTTCATCGAATATTTTTTCTGCCATTTCGATAATCTCCACATCGGGATTTTCATTATTCCCTTGAATAAAAATCTCCACATCTTCCCATTCTCCGATATTAATACTATAAAACCACCGTTCTTGAATGAGATACTTCTCATTTTCGTATACAGGGGGATTAACTAGGTTTAATTTTTTCACCTCATCTTTAGTTAACGGTTTTTCAAGTATAAGCTTTTTATGCAAAATGTTTTTGATATTAGAGACAATATATTTAGATTTGTTTAATTCTAAAGAGTCCATTTTCCACCTCATAAATTATAAAATAAAGTACATTCCCCTTTAATTATATCATCATCCCTATTCAACTATCCTGCACCGTTAGTTCAATAAGAATTAAACAACTTTATTATTTTTCAAAGGACTTTATTGTAAATTAAACAACTTTATTATCTCTTAACATCTTCTTCCTATAGATTCAGATGCTTTATAAAATCAATATGATACAGCCTTATAACAAATTAGTTTCAAAAGGTGTCTGTTTTTTAGGGACGTTTCAAAAGTATATTTTTGAGATTTTGGAACTAATATTTCATGTAATTTTACCATTCCCAAAAGGTGTACCTTTTGAAGTGATGAGATGTATTTTAGGGGTATCAAAGTTTCTTAAGTTGATTGCATGTATAAGTGCTCTCTTTTTTAAAAAATATATATTAATAAAATCAGGTAATACTTTAGTAATTCTTTAAATTTATTTAACTTTACTTATCCTTATATATTATTTAATATATTTTAAGTAAAAGTATTGGATTTAATATTATTAAAGCGGAGGTTTACATGAGCAAAGGAAAGCCGAATAAAACAAAGAAAGATAAAGTTACTTTTAGATTAAACGCACTGTTTTTTTGTGTGTTTTTACTATTTTCAACTATTATTCTTCAGTTAGGAAAAGTACAACTCGTTGATGGAGAATCTTATAAAAATATAGTTGAAAAACAAGAAAACGAAACCATTAGTGTCCCCGTTCCACGTGGACAGATTTTTGATCGAGAAGGTGAAAAGGTTGTTAACAATAACGCTATTCGTGTCATAACGTACACAAGAATGAAAGGTATACAATCCGATGATATTCTGAAAGTAGCTAAAGACCTTTCAAATATAATTGAAATATCCGAAGAAGATATAAATAAATTAACTGAAACAGATAGAAAAGATTTTTGGATGCAAATGAATAAAGAACAGGCCCAAAAAAAAATAACGAAACAAGACGAAGAAAAACTTAGAGCAAAAAATATTGAGGGAAAAGGGTTTGATAATAAAATAGAAAAATTGAGACGAGAACGTGTCACTGATGAAGAACTAAGTAAATTAACGCCAGAAGACCTAAAAGTATTAGCTATTAAAAGTAAAATGAGTTCAGGATATCAAATGACACCTCAAGTTATAAAAAAGAACGCAACCGAGAAAGAATACGCAATAATAAGTGAGAATTTAGAAAGATTCCCAGGGGTAGATGCAACAACAGACTGGGATCGTAATTATGTAAATGGGGATTTATTCCGTTCGGTATTAGGAAATATTACAAGTGCTGAAGAAGGGCTTCCAAAAGAAAATTTAGACTCTTATTTAGTGCGTGGTTACAATCGTAATGATCGCATTGGAAAAAGTTATATTGAACAACGATATGAAGACGTATTACATGGAGAAAAAGCTGAAGTTCGAAATATTACTGACAAAGAAAAAAATATTACTCAAACGGAAATGATTTCCAACGGGAAGAACGGAAAAAATTTAACATTAACAATCAATATGAAATTACAGAAGCAGGTTGAAGAGATTATTGAAAAGCGTTTAAAAGAGTTTAAAGGTTCAGAACCACTATTAGACCGAGCGTTTGTTGTAATGATGGATCCAAAAACAGGTCAACTTTTATCCATGGCTGGAAAAAAATTAGTGAAAAAAGATGGGAATATAAAAGTAGAAGATTATGCTTTAGGTACATTGACTAGCTCTTATGAGCTTGGATCTACCGTAAAAGGAGCTACACTTTTAACAGGATTTGAGACAGGTTCCATAACGCCAGGAACATATTTTCATGATGCACCAATGCATTTTAAAGGAACAAAACCCAAAAAATCTTGGAAGGATTTTGGAAGTATTGATGACCTACGAGCGTTACAAGTTTCATCAAATGTTTACATGTTCAATACAGCTTTAAAAATTGCAGGCATAAATTATGTACCTAATAGCTCATTAAATATTACAGCAGCTACATTTGATAAAATGAGATATTATTTTGGACAATTTGGTTTAGGTGTTCCAACAGGTATAGATTTACCAAATGAAGCTATTGGACAAATGAGTAAAGAAAATTATCAGCCAGGTTTCTTACTAGATTTAGCTATTGGACAGTATGATACGTATTCACCATTGCAGTTAGCACAATACATTTCTACTATTGCAAATGGGGGATATCGAATGAAACCACAGATTGTGCAAGAGATTCGAGAGCATACAGTGAAAGAAGAAGAGATTGGAAAAGTTGTACAATCCATGGAGCCAGTTGTATTGAACCGTGTAGATATGAAAAAAGAATATATTGATCGAGTACAAGAAGGTTTCAGAAGAGTATTTCAAGAAGATGATGGAACAGGTGTGCATTATTTCCAAAAAGCTTCTTATAAACCGGCTGGTAAAACAGGAACAGCACAAACAGTTTATGGAGGAGATGATCCTGTTGGTAGAGATGAACAAGGGAAAAGAATCCGTTGTTATAATTTAACTTTAGCAGGATATGCTCCATATGATAACCCGGAAGTCGCATTTTCTGTTGTTGTACCATGGGTATATGATGATAAAGGTGGAATTAATTCAATGATTGGTAGAGACATTTTAGATGCATACTTTGAATTAAAAAAGGATACAGGGGATAATACCCCTTCTCAAACAAACTAAATAAAGCGAATGAAGATAATAAAAAAATGCCCCCTACATTAAAACTTAGTAGGCGGCATTTTTTATGAAATTATTAATAAGGAATGGAACCATATGTTATCTGAAGAACAAGAATATAATCTTAATTTAAAGTTTTTTCTATTTGGTATGTTGATGTTTTTGTTGTTATTTTTCAATTTTGATTTTTATAAAGTAAAAGGAAATTCCATGTACCCCACTGTACAAGATCAAGAATATATATTAGTAAATAGAGCAGCTACAACAATCTGCCCATTATATCATGGGCAGATTGTTGTTATAAAAATACCGAATGATTCCAATTATTACATAAAAAGAATAATTGGTTTGCCCAATGAAACAGTTGAAATGGTTAACGATTCCGTTTATATAGATGGGGAGAAACAAGAAGAACCTTATGTTTACAAAGATTTAATTAATAAAACTGAATTTCTCTCCAACTTTAGCGAGAGGAAAGTGCCTTCAGGCAAATTATTTGTAATGGGAGATAATCGTTATAAAAGTATGGATAGTCGAAACGGTCTAGGGTATATAGATAAAACTAGTATAGTAGGAGTGTTAGCTTGCAATTTTTGGCTTTTATAAAAAGTACATGGTGTTCCCAGAAAAAAACAGAGGTTTGAATAGTATAAATCCTGGGTGAATAAATGAATACTTGCTAATATACATGAAGACCACAACAATAGCAGCACCCTGTTAATATAGTTAAATTATTATTAATATTGAATTTGAAAATAAAAAGAACTTGTAGGTATCTCTACAAGTTCTTTTTTAGATAATGAAAAAAAGTGAAATAAACTATCTCATAACTTGAATCGGAGCAAACACTCTAACTACGGGTTGCTTTCATTATATACCAAATCTTGACATGTAGAGTTTTAATATCTGAAAATTATGTAAATTAAGAAAATAAGGGGTGTATCTTGTTTTTTATTACTAAAAAAACAATTATTCATTTTGTACAAAATACTTTCAATTAATATCTATATAATAATAAATTATAAAAAATATAAGCATAGGTAAATGAAGAAGAATATAGTATTCTTACAGATATACCTGTTTTTATATTCATGATTAATTAATTATAATAAAATAAATTTCTTGTTATCACTAAATATAATTCTTAAAAACATGTAAGGCCCTGACATTCAGACCATGTATTTTTGAAAGGGTTTGGAATTGTATATTTTTCACAAAAAACAAGATATAATTATTATTGAAGAGCAATTTGTAAGTCCCATTGAAATATGTGGTAAATTTACATGGGATATGAAGTGCATATTCGAAAAGAGATAATGTACTAGTAATAGTGCTCTTATCTCTTTTTTACTTATATTATATAGCAATTAATTGTGGGGAAATTAAACAAACGTTTGTTTAAGACATTTCGGCTTTAGGGATGTTATGTCTATTTTGTTCAATTTCATGTTTATTATATAGATTTTATATAACAAGGAAAAAAGTAGGGGAAGAGACACGAAAATCTCTTTGCAATCTACCGTTGATATATATCACAATATAATTCTAATTATTATATTGAATTTTTTCTTGCTATTGTTAGCTTATTGTTTTGTCGTGTTGGGGTACAGCCAAGATACATGTGATTTTTATTTATAGTCTTACTTTTATTTCCAAATACAATCAAATCGGGGTTTTCTCTATGATTTTTAAACTTATTATCATACACCCTAATCATACAAATAAAACAAAGTATTTTCAGTAGCTAACTAATGAATGATTAGGGTTAACCCATAATAGACGAAACAATATTTATAAGATCCACAAGTATTATCTAGGGGTATCGTCAGCATTTTAGAAAAAAACCACGTTAAGAGTTTTTAACCATTTTTACCATGTTTTAAATTGTGTTGCATTGAAATACTTTTAGCGTTGTTAAATATTCTTTTCTACCTATCTTAATGTTGTTTGTTAAGTACTTGTTAAAGTTAAATATACAAGGAAATTAGACCGGCTATAACAATCAACGGAAGGATTACTGCTAGTTTGGATTTTAGAGGGACACGTTTATCAGGGACACCTGGATGGACAACAAAAACGAGTAAAACAATTGCTCCAATAATACCTAAAAGTATGTTAATGATAATCATCCTCCTATGGAATATTGTTATCAAGAGTATAGCACATTTAAATGCCATTTTAGGTCATTAATACCAAATTTTATAAAATATCCCATCCGAAGAAATATACCTATATTCTTGTCACAAGTGGATAAGTAAAAGTGAGAATACAGTAGTATCCCCATGCCCATCAATTTAAGAAATTGGTAGTTCCCCAAAACGAAGAAAATTTTCGTTTTGGGGATACTTCAAAATATTAACTTGATGGATGTGTGGTACTACCCCATCGTTATCAACTTAAGAGATTTTAATACCCTTAAGTACTAAAAAAACGTCATCCTTTCTAATCTAGCTTATTTAGAAAGGATAACGTTTTTTTAATAAAGTTTAACCCTGTGAAAAATGACTAGCTTGAGCATTAAGCTTACGGAATGAATAACCAAATAACCTGCTTCCTTTATTTTTGGATTGAAGGTTATTTGGTTTTATATTGGTATGAGTGAATTAAGAATTTCTTAAGAATCTATTAAGAGATAAGTGAGTTTTAGGAACTAGAATAAATGTATCTTAACACTAATAAGAGAATTAATGGTTTAAACAGAAGTCTTTAGAGCATGTCAAAAATTAATAACGAAGTATTTCAGGAGGTTTTTATGAAAAAGAAAATGATTATTGCAATTGTTGCTTCTGCTATAACACTGACTAATTTTGTAGGAAATACTTATGCAGATTCGAAAACAGAAGTTTCTGTTACAGCTCCCTACAATACAAATCAAATAGCGGAATGGTTAGAAGCACATGCAAAGCCTTTAAAAACAACTAATCCAACTGCATCTCTTAATGATTTAAAACCACTTAAGAATATGGTAGGTTCAGCTTCAATTGTAGGTTTAGGTGAAGCTACGCATGGGGCTCATGAAGTTTTTACAATGAAACACCGCATTGTTAATTATTTAGTATCTGAAAAGGGCTTTATCAACTTAGTTTTAGAAGAGGGATGGGACAGAGCCTTGGAACTTGATCGATATGTTCTTACTGGTAAGGGAAACCCAAGCCAACATCTATCACCTACATTTAACACGAAAGAAATGCAAAATCTTCTTAGTTGGATTCAGCAATATAATGCTAATCCAAAACATAAATCTAAAGTGCGTGTCATTGGGATGGATATTCAATCAGTAAATGAGAATGTTTATAACAATATAATAGAATATATAAAAAGAAACAATTCAGATTTTTTGCCTAGAGTAGAAGAGAAGATAAAAGGTCTTATCCCTGTAACAAAGGATATGGATACCTTTGGAAGCCTTACGAAAGAAGAAAAAGAAAAGTATATTTCAGATGCTAAACAAATCAGTGCTTTATTAGAAAAAAATAGAAGTTATTTAAATGGAAAATCCAAAGAGTTCGCATGGATAAAACAAAATGCCCGTATTATTGAACAGTTTACTACAATGTTAGCGTCACCTCCTGATAAACCATCGGACCTTTTTTTGAAACATGATATTGCAATGTATGAAAATGCGAAGTGGACTGAAGAACATTTAGGAAAAACTATTGTATGGGGACATAATGGACACGTTTCGAAAACAAATATGATTCCTTTTATATACCCTAAAGTAGCTGGACAGCATTTAGCAGAATATTATGGGAAACGGTATGTATCTATAGGAACATCAGTTTACGAAGGACAATATAATGTCTATAATAGTGACGGTGAATTTGGCCCATATGGAACATTAAAATCAGATGATCCAAACAGTTATAACTACATTTTTGGACAGGTCAAAAAAGATCAATTTTTTATTGATTTACGTAAGACGAACGGAGTGACAAAAACTTGGTTAAACGAACAACATCCAATTTTCGCTGGAATAACTACCGAAGGCCCTGATATACCAAAAACTGTTGATATATCATTAGGTAAATCGTTTGATATACTTGTTCAAATTCAAAAAGTGAGTCCATCTCAACTACATCAATAAACTTGTGATAATGTGGTTCAACGAAGTGTAGTATTGATGTTAGTGTTAAGTGTCAATAGAGTTGTTTAAAAATGTCAGTCATGTTATTCCATTAAAGGGTCATTAGATGGAATAAGTGTTTTCAAATTAAAGGGGATGTGGGGTAGAACCACAACGCTATCAAGCTAATAAAAAAAATGCCCCTAAAATAAAAAAATACGCTATTCTTTTTGTAGAATCATAGGAAAGGATGGCGTATTTTTGTAACGGTGACATAAAGTTTGGTAAATTAATATAGATAAACTTAATAAATTTTCATCTATCAACTATACCGAAGTCATATTCGCTATAATCAAATAGTTAGAGAAAAATTTATACTTGTTTCTGTTGTTAGGTTTCCTTAGCGTGACAAAATTCACATTAGTTTATGCTGGAATTTGTTTAATAGTAAATGTTCTCCAAATAGTTCTTCAATGTGTTGCTTGAATTGTTCGATATGTATATTTTCCTCTCCCTTTATAATCTCATTCCCGCAAAAATTATAATTCTATGACTCTATCGCATACTTGTGCTACATATGGATCATGCGTGACAATAACAATTGTCTTTCCCTCTTTATTTAGACTTTTTAAAATTTGTATGATTTCATTTCTATTGTTATCATCTAAAGAGCCTGTTGGTTCATCGGCCAATATTAACTCGCAAGGCTTTAGAAGTATCCTTGCTATGGCAACCCTTTGTTGCTCACCACCTGAAAGCTCGTGTATTTTTTGCTGTAATGATACGCTCAGTCCAACTTTTTCTAAGGCGGCTGCTTTTAATTCTTTCTTTTCCGTCTTTGTTTTTTTTGCATAAATCAAGGGAATTTCTAAATTTTTATTTACAGTATCATTGTCGATGAGTGCATAATTTTGAAAGAGATACGACATTCTTGTCCTCAGAAGCTTATTTGCTTTACTAGAACCCATATTAGGACTCTCTGCACCAAATAATTTAGCGACTCCGCTATCTGGGTTCTCTAGCATTCCTATAATATTTAGAATCGTTGTTTTACCAGATCCGCTTTTTCCAGTAATCGCAACCATTTCCCCTTCATAAATTTTTAAATTGAACTCATCTAAAACTGCATGATTTCCATAACTTTTACAAACATCTATTAGTTCACATATATATTGCATGCGTTTATATTAACCTCCCTTTATCACCGTTTTTTTATTTCTTCGTTCCATCGTGATTAATGCAATAATTGAGGCGGTAAATTCAATTAAAATAAGCATTGCCACCACTGTAAGTAATTTCAAATCAAACTCTTTCTTTACGATGAAGCAAATTGATAGTTGTACAATCCACATTAATACAAATTGCAACATGTATCCCTTATATGTTCTAAAAAAATCTACGCCAAATAAGCGATTTACCACTATTTTCTGCTGATTTTTATTGAAATACACAATAATATTCTGTGTTACCAAAAATAATATGCCGACAATTAGTCCACTAGTAACCGTCAATAGTATTTTCATTGTTTTTTGCAGATTGTATATATCTTTTGAAATATATTGGTCAACTGTTACAAGATATCTTAAATTATCATCTAATCCTAATCTTTTAAGTTCTGGCTCTAGTGTCTTATACGTTAATCCTGCATCTCGCTTTATCAACTTAATTTTTAAAGGATCCTTCGCCCCTCCGCCTAATATAAGATCTCTTTCTCCAACAAAACTATTCTTCTCTGTCATTACTTCAATAATTTCATCTCTAATTTTGTTATTGTCAGATTTATATACATCTGGATTGAAACTAAAGATTTCCTGATTATTATTTATCCAAATAATGTCTATTTTTCGATTGCGTAAATGATTCGGGACTTCTCTGTGCATTCTTTTTTCTTCATATTCTATTGCTGGCTTTCTCCGTTCTTCAAAAAAGCGAAGAATTTCTTTTTCCCTGTTCTGATATTTTTCAGGTACTAATAAAATCCAGTTTTCCGTATCTTCTGAAACTTGCACGCGCTGATTATGTATGTCATATAGCGGAAATTCGCGAAGGTAATTATTATTTACGGTAACTGACCAAATTCCTTTATAATCTTTATTTCTAGACAATTCTATTTCTTCATACTCCTTGGAATCAATTAATACCGCTCCCATTTTATTCAAAATAGGATACAAATCACCATTTATACTTGACTCCGTTTTATGCATCCCTTGTTGTTCTTCATCATTCCCTACAGAACGCGGATAAAAGACACCATAATCTTTGTTTTTCTCCCAGTTTTTTAAATTCACTTGTTTTTCTTTCACTGTAATATATTGTTCTAAAATAGACGTCCCTAATAAAACAAATATAATAGAACAAGTAACTTTCAACAGCGTATTGAATACAAATATACCTTTTGTATCTTTTCTATTTTTAATCATTTGATTGACTTTAATTTTAGAAATATAAAAATATGAAACGAGAGATAATAGTGTAATAATGAGATACGTTTTACATTGATCGAACATAATGGTGTAGATAAACCCTGAAGTTACATTTTTTACGAAAGCAGTTGCAAGTACGGAAATACCTATCGATAAAACAAACATACTAGCAATAGTTCTACCTATAACGATAAACCATAAGCGCAAATTCGATACGCCGTGCATTTTTATAACGCCAATCCTTTTCGCTTCGTTAAATACATAATAAATGAGAAAACATAGGAGCACGATAAACACCATATACTGAATATAGGATAAAGAATTAATTGATGAATCGAGAGCTTCTTCGTTATTACTAAGATTCCGTTTAAAATCGTCAGCAACAATATACTGTTTCGGCTTAAAATGCTGATTTAACTTTTTAGAGAAAAGCTTTAAAAATGCATCGTATGATTTATCATCTACTCCTTCTACAACATATCTTCCTGCCATAGGTAAATGTTCGTACGACGTTTGAAGCGGTTTAATTGTAATCACATGATTATCTCCAAAATCTTTTATTACTCCCTTTTGTTTTGTATCTTTCGTATGTACTGTCGATAAAAAAGCATTACCTTGAAATGTGTCTTTTGGCTTTAACACATCCCCCCCACTTAACTGAAACTGTTTAAAATATATCGTTTCAGTTGTTAGTAACACATACTTCAAAATTTCTGCCTGTTCATCTTCATGATACGCTACATTTGTACGAAAAATATTTGTATGTGACTCCTTTGCTGCCTCGAGTAATATAGGATAAATTTCACTAGGATTCGCAAAACCCAGTACATCTGGGATAACAAACTCTTTACCTATCCTCTGTTCTACCTTTTCCATTTTTTCAAATTCTTTATGATCCGTTTGTTGAAATGCAATAAAACCTGACAATATAGACGCTACAATAAGAAAAAACACAACTACTTTTTTCATAACACCCTCCCCTGTAATATTTTAGTATATTTCAATAAAAATGGAAACATCAGGGTGAATGTTGTCTATATGACTTTATTTTCAATCATTATTTTTCATTTCAAAATGGCGCACCGCCCCATGCCTATCAACTTAAGAAAAATAAATTCCCCAAAACGAAAAAAATAAGCTGACTCCTCAAAGTAACTACCTGTAGAGAAATAAAATTTTCGTTTAGGGGGTACTTCAAAACCTTAGCTTGATGGCGATGTGGTGCTACCCCTTATATAATATGACTTTTGTTTTATATTTTTCTTCACACAATCTTCCTCCGTTATTTTTAACCGATGTAATCATAATATCTTTTTAACGAAAGCTTAGACTTAAAACCTACCTGTTTTATTATTTCTCCCTCCAAAACTTCATTTTCGATTAACCATAAGATGAAAGTATTCCGTAGATGTTGTGCTGAAATTCCTTTTCGTAAATTCGCTCTTTTAACTTCAAGTCGAATCATTTTTTGAACAGCAATTTCTGTTAAGGCTTTTGGAGCATCGTTGTCATATGACCAATGATAAGTTTTTCGAGTAAAATCAAATGCAACGAATAGTGGATCATCACTATGGTACCTTGGACGAACAGGTTCAGGAATGCTTTTGTTATAATTATATAAGCGCTTTATATCATCTTCACTTAAAACAATCGTTCTCTCTATACCCACTATTCCTGGTACTGAGATCGTGTTGTTTTCAAAATGAACGTGCTTCATCTGTAAACCTACAAGTTCTTGTAAGGACAATCCATTATTAATGAGTAAATGCACAACAGCAATGTTACGATCCATAAGTACTGGACGAACGGAGCTTTGTTTTTCTGTTAACCCTTCTAATGAGGTTAAAATATACTTTAATCTTTTTTCTTCCGCTTTAGAAATAAAGTCTTCATCTCGTAACGCACGATTAGGCTGAATTACAAAATTCATATCTTCTATTGGGTTAGGTAGGTCTAAATATTGATAAAGTCTACTAAGTACAATATAAACACGATGTAACGTTTTATCCGAGTAATTTCGTTGCATCTTTAAATCATTAAAATACTCTTCATAATCCTCTGTATTAAGTGTCGTCCATATATTGTGTAATGGAAGCTTTTTAGATTCTTGCAACCATTGACCAAAATCTTCAATATCATAGGCCTATCGTTTAATTGTGGAAGGTTTTCTACCTTTATCTAATAAGAAAGAAGAAAAATGCTGTACTGTGTCTTGGAACTCTTTTGTGGGCATAGCCTTATCATCCTAATTTTTTCTTTTAGTATATCAAATTTTAAATCGCTTAAAGTATACATACCCTTCTAAATTTATACCTGGGGTATCACTAACATTTCGGAAAAACCCTACGCTAAGAGCTTACAAGATTTTATACAGTTTTTCGGCTAATCCAGTAACAAACGAGAACCCGAAAACCCGCGCCACAATAGAAATGTATAAAAAGATGTATAGAATGATAGAAAAAGGAGGATTCCTTGTGAGAGTAGGGACCCGTCTTGTTCTTGCTACCAATAATGAGACGTTATGTTAACCGATTATGTATACGATATACAAGAAAAATTTCTTTACTACCGTATTATTCGGATGGTAAAATTTAGAAAAGAGAGGTGAGAGTTATTTCGAAAATAATTAATAAGGTTGTATTTAAAAGAGCTATTAACTTTTTCATATTAGGGGTAGCACTAACTGTTATTGCAACCATAATAACCTTTGTAATCAATCCTGATCTAAAAGAAATAATGGAAGGGATAGGAAATAGACTGCCAGACAAAGTAAAGGAATCAACAGGTATAGAAAAGGTATGGTTATATATTGTTAATAATGGTTTTATCGTACCTTTACAAATGTTTATATTAGCCTTGATTCCAATACAATTTTTATATGTTATACATATAATTTCAACTTCTTCACTTCTTGGGGTTGTTTTTGGAATTGTGTTACAATCTGATTTTAAAAAAGGTTTTGGGATGATAATTTCTACCCTCCCTCATTCCCTTTTTGAAGTTTTCGCTTATTGTTTATTTGCGGCCATTCTTTTTGAATTAAATAAATTTATTAGAATCAAATTAAAAATTATGTTCAAAAAAGATAAAGAAAGAGTATCTCTTAGTAAAAAGATTTTAGAAGTAATAAAAATTTACGCTGTTTTAACTTTACCTATAATTATCATTGCTGCATTCTTAGAGACTTACATAGCTGATATTATACTTGATTTATTTCATTAACTTTATATGCTTGATGAAGATTAAGATTTTCCTAAACATAATACAAACTATGCTTATAACTTCCAATAACGGTGATTATGTGAACTTCACATCAGATTGGTATTTAATAAAAGAAATTTTATAAGTTGATTGAACATCTAAAAGGAGTATGGGGTATTTTGAGAAAAACTAAACTGAGAAACTATGTGAAATTATTTATTCTCTACTTAATTATAATTTCAATATATTTCCTATTGTTTGATTACAGTAAAGTGTATATTAAGACAAAAATAAATAACGAATCTTTATATCAATTATATTTATTAATAGGACGTATTAGTATGGGTTTGGGAATATATTTTATTCCAGATAAGCTAGGTATTAAGATTAAATTCAGATTTAAATTTCTTATAGCAGTTATCGCAATGATAACTACTATGATTTTTCTTGATATAGTTGGTTTAATGGAATAACTTTGATAATTTCATATAACTAATATTAATCAACTCCCAATAATGAAAATTATGTGAACTAGGATATGATATTTTGGATGTCATCGAGATTGATTTAGAAGGCGAAATGACAAAAGAAATGTTTATTAGAGTAATTAAAGATATATATCCTTCAGGGTGTTATATTTACGCCCTCATCCCTGAAAACGAAAATGAATTATTAAGTTACTTACCAGAATCTTTTGTAAGAGCTACTAAGATTAAAATGAACAGCTTTCCTAAAAGTTATGGGGTTGCTGGTTATATAAATGATATAAATTATGAATTTGTTTATTATTTCTATGAGTATGAGCACCTGATCGAATATGTCTTTTCTGCTTCTGAATTAACGACAAATTTATTTAAGGAATTAAAAAGTTGGAAAGACTTATATAGTTATTTTGAAGAGAAGCGAATCAATCATTTGTCTATGGGTCCTGATCAACAATGGTTGTTGCATTATACTTAGATAAACTTTCAACAATACTCGATTTTTCTAGATTTCTAGATAGATTGACTGCTGATAAGTGGGGTTATGTAAACTTATATAAACAGCGTATTTATAACCTTAAAAAACAGAAAATTCATGATATAATAATCTTTATAATATCCATAATTAGAAAAAAATGTTAGGAGGGAATTTATGCAACCATTTGTTGGACAAAAAATAATTAATTATAAAACAATAGACAAACTGTTTATAATTTTAATTTTACTATCGAGTACTTTAACTTTTAGTATCGGTCAATATTTATATGTTACATTCTTCTTATTAGGGATTATGTTTATATATAGAAGTATAAGAGATTTTAATTTGAATGTTTCATATATAATTATTGGTCTTGAATTAGTATTAGGTGTATTTTTAACTATATATATGGCATTTAATTATTTAGTTGCTTAGATGAAAATATAAAAAGAATACCGCCTTTAAAGGTGGTATTCTTTTTTATATTAATGAGATCTTTTTGTTTACAGATTTCTTGTCCTCTTTGTTTATAGTATTTTGAATGTATACTTTTGTTGTGCATTTTGATTATATCGGGGGATTTGGTTTGAAGTCAATGAATAAGGAGATTTGAATGTAAACTAATGGGTAAAAGTTTACATTCGAAAAAAGTAAAAAAAGTCCTACATAAGAGGACTTTTTTTAATGTATATAAATTAATATAATAATAGCATTTTTTAGTTTTTTTATACTTCTCTTATTTTTTTTCGCAACTGTTCGCCAAGTGAACATGCTGATTAAAAATTTTGTTGTTAATTTGTTTTTCATATTTTTTTAATGTTTCATTTATTTTACTACCAGTTTTACTTTCGAAACTTTTCTCTAGTTCTGATGCTATATCTCTTGTACTTGTTTGTAAATCGTGAAATACTCCTATGTTTTTTTGAAGAGCGTATGTATCTTCTTTTATAATATCTATTGATTTAAACCCTACCTCTGTTTTTAACATCATACGCTGCATTTCTTTTTCAATTTGTTTTTTAGCAGCTTGTAATTCATCAACAACCTGATTTGCTAAATCTCCTGCAGCTCCTGCAGCATTTTCGATTTGTTTTTCTATCTTTTTAATTTCTCCCATAAAATCCATCATATAATTATCCCCTTATTTAATTAGAAAATTTGCTGCTAATTGGTTGTCTTTATCTCTTAGTGAATTTGCTGCATCACTAATATCATCTCCGAATCGGCTTAAACTTTTTTGTTCTTTTTTTAAAAGATGGATTAATTCTTCTGCTAGGTTTGCGTCATGAAAATAGTCATTTCCACCTTTTCTAATTTTAGCAATCTGTGAGATGGCTTCATCTACTTCGTGTTCTTCTAATAAATGATATCTTCCACCTGGCCCTGTTTCATGTTTTAATTGATTTTTTAACTTTTGAACTGCTTCAGCTTCTTTTTTTTGAAACTCTTCTATATTTTTTGCGATATCTGATAATCGATTGCTGAGTGTTTGAATTTTTTTTGCTTGTCTTATAATATCTTCAGTTTCTAATTTTAATATGGGGCTTCCATTTGAATGAAAGGATCCCTTAAATGTATCTTTGCCGTGTCCGTCCATAGTTAAACGTGTAAGAAATCCTTGTTCTGTATCGTTCTGTCTCACTGTGTATTGCTTACCAATTAGAGGTGAACCGAATTGAGTGTGGTTACCAATCTTGTCATTTTCATGTGTATAATCAGTTCCTTTATTTTCCATTTTCCCTTCATTTACTCGTTTTTTTGCTTCAGGACTTAGTAAACCATAGGGATTCGGTGCAGCATATGTAGTTGTATAACAATCTAATTCTGCAGCAATAAGGGCCGCTTCTGCACCACCTTTACTATGTCCAGTAGTATGAAGAGAAGAAGGGTTATATTTTGCTACGATGTCATTTTTTGCCCACTTTAATCCAGTATCAAATGATGTTTCAGAATCAGGTTTTATAGTTTGACTGTTACTTGCAGTAATTACTTTAGAATTTATTTTAATTCCAAATGTAATCTGATCAATATCTGTTACGAAATCTGCTAATTGCTTAGGCTCTGTTCCACGAAATGCTAGGATTATCTCATCATAATGTGTTACATTTTCATCATATTTGTCTGCTGGTACTACCGCGATAGCTTCTAATCCATTTTTTACTTTTTGGCAATCTGCATCTATTGATTCTATAACTATCCATTTTTTACCCCCTACTCCTTTTATTTCGGCTCCTTTGTGTAAAAATTTATCGTTATAAACATCAGTTGATAGTTTGAAAAAATCTTCATCTGTCGCAATTGTATTCTTTTTAAGTTCACTCATATGTTTCAACTCATTTCATGGTATATTTTAACTATATTGAAATATAAGGGGATTTCCTATGAAGAAGAAGTTGGTAATTTTCATATCCATTATTTGTATTATAGCAGGAGGGTATTTTACAATGGAATACTTAAAACAAAAAGAAATAGAAGAAAAGTTTTGGAAAACACAAGAAACAAGAGTAGAAAAATATATTCATTACAATATTAAAGATGTGAAATCTATTATGTTTACAAAACATGAGGTAAATCCGATGGGAATCCCTACTATAGAAGGATATATAAATGGTGATCAAGAATTGTGGTTTGTAGCAAGTATTAGTACCACAGAGAATTTTGAAGATCATTTTGGACGTTCTGGAGAACTGGGGAAATTTATAAAAGATCCTGAAAAGTCGGTATCTGAAATTGAAAAAGAAGAGAAAGAAAAAAAACAATAGTAGTTTTTGGACTATTATTGTCTTCTGTATCCCATTCTAAGAAAAATGCATTGGTAAGTGTTTTTTATAAGGGGAATTTCCAATGAAGAAAGTAATGATTTTGGTCGTATCTGCTGTGGTGCTCATAGCAGGAGGGTATTTTACTATGGAATACTTAAAACAAAAAGAGCAAGAAGAAAAGTTTTGGAAAGCACAAGAAGTACGGGTGGAAAAGTATATTCATTATAATATTCAAGATGTGAAATCTATTACATTTAAAGAACACAGTGTAAGTCCAATGGGTGTTCCCAGATTAAAAGGTTATATAAATAATAATGAAACATTAGATTTTATAGCTTATATTAGTACTACAGAAAATTTCGAAGATGATTTCACACGTTCTAGAGAACTTGGAAAACTTATAAAAGACCCTGAAAAATCGGTATCTGAAATTGAAAAAGAAGAGAAAGCAAAAAACCAAGAGTAGTTCTTGCAACTACTCTTGGCTTCTGTACCCTATTTTAGAAAGAGCATATGTTAACTAGCTTTGAATATAAGGGGATTTCCAATGAAGAAAGTAATGATCTTGGTTGTATCTGCTGTGATACTCATAGCAGGAGGGTATTTTACTATGGAATACTTAAAACAAAAAGAGAAAGAAGAAAAGTTTTGGAAAACACAAGAAGTACGGGTGGAAAAGTATATTCATTATAATATTCAAGATGTGAAATCTATTACATTTACAGAACGCGAAACTAGTCCTATGGGAATTCCTAGACTAAAAGGGTATATAAATAATGACCAACAATTAGATTTTGTAGCTCGTATTAGTACTACTGAAAATTTCGAAGATAAATTTGACTGTTCTGGAGAATTATATGCTAACTATATGAAAAAACCGGAAAAATCGGTATCTGAAATTGAAAAAGAAGAGAAAGAAAAAAGACAAGAGTAGTCTTTGCACTACTCTTGTCTTCTCTATCCCATTTTAAGAAGGATGCATTGGTAAGTTTTTTATAAGGAGATTTCCAATGAAAAAAGTAATCATTTTGGTTGTATCTGCTGTGATACTCATAGCAGGAGGGTATTTTACAATGGAATACTTAAAACAAAAAGAAGAAGAGGAAAAGTTTTGGAAAGTACAAGAAGCACGAGTAGAAAAGTATATTCGTTATAATACTCAGGATATAAAATCTATTACGTTTACAGAAAAGAGTGTAAGTCCTATGGGAGTCCCAAGATTAAAAGGCTATATAAATAATAATAAAGAATTAGATTTCATAGCTCGTGTAAGTACAACTGAAAACTTTGAAGACCAATTCACTTGTTCTGGAGAACTATATGATAACTATGTAAAAAAACCTGAAAAATCGGTATCTGAAATTGAAAAAGAAGAGAAGGAAAAGAAAAAAGAGTAGTCTTTGTACTACTCTTTTCTTTTCTATCCCATTTTTAAGAAGAATACATTGGTAAGTTTTTTATAAGGGGATTTTCTATGAAAAAAATAATGATTTCGATTGTAACTGTTATGGTGATCATAGCAGGAGGATATTTTACTATGGAATACTTAAAACAAAAAGAAGAAGAGGAAAAGTTTTGGAAAGTACAAGAAGCACGAGTAGAAAAGTATATTCGTTATAATATTCAGGATGTAAAATCTATTACGTTTACAGAAAAGAGTGTAAGTCCTATGGGGGTTCCTTCTATAGAAGGATATATAAATGATGATAAAGAGCTATGGTTTGATGCTAGTATAAGTACTACAGAAAACTTTGAAGATAAATTCTCGCGTTCTGGAGAACTTGGAAAACTAATAAAGAACCCTGAAAAATCAGTATCTGAAATCGAAAAAGAAGAAAAACATAAAGAGTAGTCTTTGTACTACTATTTTCTTCTCTGTCTCATTTTAAGAAGCATTGGTAAGTTTTTTATAAGGGGATTTTCCATGAAGAAAATAGTCATTTTGATTGTATCTGCTGTGGTGCTCATAGCAGGAGGGTATTTTACAATGGAATACTTAAAACAAAAAGAAAAAGAGGAAAAGTTTTGGAAAGCACAAGAGGCGAGAGTTGAAAAATATATTCGTTATAATGTTAAAGATGTAAAATCTATTACATTTATAGAACATGAAACTAATCCTATGGGAATTCCTAGACTAAAAGGGTATATAAATAATGATCAACAATTAGATTTTGTAGCTCGTATTAGTACTACAGAAAATTTCGAAGATCAATTTGATCGTTCTGGAGAACTTGGAAAACTAATAAAAAAACCTGGAAAATCCGTATCTGAAATTGAAAAAGAAGAGAAAGAAGAAAAACAAGAGTAGTCTTTGTACTACTCTTTTCTTTTCTATCCTATTTTTAAGAAGAATACATTGGTAAGTTTTTTATAAGGGGATTTTCTATGAAAAAAATAATGATTTCGGTTATAACTGTTATGGTGATCATAGCAGGAGGGTATTTTACTATGGAATACTTAAAACAAAAAGAAAAAGAAGAAAAGTTTTGGAAGGCACAAGAGGCACGAGTAGAAAAGTATATTCATTACAATATTCAAGATGTAAAATCGATTACATTTAAAGAACACAGTGTAAGTCCAATGGGTGTTCCCAGATTAAAAGGTTATATAAACAATAATGAAGAATTGGATTTTATAGCTTATATTAGTACTACAGAAAATTTCGAAGATGATTTCACACGTTCTGGAGAACTTGGAAAACTAATAAAAAACCCTAAAAAATCAGTATCCGAAATTGAAAAGGAGGAGAAAGAAAAACAACAAGAGTAGTCTTTGCGATTACTCTTTTATTTTTATTATAGAAAAATAAAAGAGTTGAAAATATGAAAGTAAACTAATATCTAAAAGTTTACTTTCATATTTATAATAAATA
>NZ_NADT01000010.1:0-9718 GCF_003264205.1 Bacillus sp. SRB_8
ATACATTCTTATATGCAATATTGCATATAGGGCAATATTATACATTTAGACAAAAATTAGACCTCTATTAGTCATTCTTTAATGGTACCATATCGAGGTGAGAGTCTTTAAGGGTTCTCCTTAATAGGAGGAAACGGATATGGAAAGAGTGCAAGCGATTATTGACAGTAATCTGAAATTCAAGAGCTGGGTTAAACAGGTACTAGCTATAGGCGGAATATTAGGGTTCTTCTACTTGGTATTATATGTTTTATGTTTCTTACTTGCTATGTAAATACTATATAACTACACTAGTGGAGTCTTGCCTACAGAGGTAAGGCTCTTTTGTTGTATCTGAGGTGAATTTTTTTTTGGAGGTACTCCAAAATATTGGGTTGATGGGTATGTGGTTCTACTTCTATCACTGAAAGTAAACTAATATTCAAAAGTTTACATTAGAACTAATAATTAAAATCCAACATATAATGCTATAAGCATTTATAACATAGTTTTATCGGTCGATAAAAAAACCACAGCGATTGCTGTGGTTTTTTTTATTAACGAAACTGAAATTAAATTTCTATATAAAAGTTTATATTGGAACGGTTTTTAAAAAAATATTCACTTCCTATAAAAAGTAGCTATAGGGGGGTGAATGTATGAACGAAGAAAATATTTTTTAGTTTGAGCTACTGTTGAACCAAATTTAATTAGTCCAACAGTAGCGTATATTCTGCCATTCACTTTTACTAACACAGGTCCAACAGGAGCAACAGGAACGGCAATAACATTAGTATTTGAATCGTTAACTATTTTTAAATTAGATTAGTTCATACTGCTATACCTAATGCAAATGTTAACTTTTAGGAGGCGGGCCCCCTTTTATATATTGAAAGCTATTTAGAGTTAATCCATGTTCCTTATACATTATGAAATAGATTTGTAATTGTGATATAAGGGCTTGCTTTAATATTTATTTTAATTTTTATAGGTTTTTTTCTTATACTTGTACGTTTGTGGATTCATAAGTTATAAGGTGTAAGTGGGTGAAAGATAAGGTTGGTGTATAAATGAGTAAATTTAACAAGAAATTTCATATTCCATGTGAATGTTTTGGCCCCCCTCAACCACCACTTGAAATTGGTCCAACAGGTCCAACAGGTCCAACAGGTCCAACGGGTCCAACAGGTCCAACAGGTCCAACGGGAGTAGCTGAGATGGTAATTTATTTAGCTACTGATCAGCCAATTGCTAATAATCAATTTTTTGGCTTAGGTACTGCACAAACAGATTTTGTAAGAAATAATGTGGTTATACCACAAACAGCAACAATTACTGGTATAGTTTTTAGTATTCGAGATGAGAATTTAGTTGCAGGAGCTACTGTATCGGCTGAAGTTGTTGTAAGTGACACATGCGCTACAACATCAATAAATACAGGTATTATAGCAACTGTAACAGGTACAGGATCCCCTACTAATTGTTGTGCAGTTGGTTTTGGTAGTTTTCCTGTTGAGCAATGCGATTTATTATCAGTAAGGGTTACAATAACAGGAAGTGGAGCATTAATGCGTGGTGCTGCTGCAACTATTTTATTTGCTACCTAACTATTTGAACCAATAGAACAAAAATAANNTTATTTTTGTTCTATTGGTTTTAATATTACTTGAAAAACATCATAAACCTAGTTATACGACTTTTAAAGTACTCTCATTTGTGTTGGTCAATCAAAACGGACCTAACGAAGTGAAGGGAGTATTTGACTTGAACAACTGGACTAAACCCCAAACCCTCTTGGCACTGAACAAACCACTGTTTGTTCCTGCCAACCGGCGAGGGAGCCCCTCAAGGATTGAGGGGTTGGGGAGTTCGAATGATGGGGGCTGGGGAAAAGTTCCCCAGTGGGTTTGGGCAAAGCCCAAGGTTTACTTTGCCATGGTAAACATGGCTCGGCGAAGCCGACGAGCGTCGCAGACCCCTATCGATTTTGATGCGAAAGCGTCAAAATAAGTATAGGGTTACGTTAATTGACATCATTTCGTCGCTTTGCTAGACTGATGGTATCAACTAATCTAGGGAAAGTGGTGGCACTTTATGTTGGGTTCTATCTCATTTAATCAATCCCACCAAAGTTCATTGAGTCATAATAACAGAGAAAATATTCATGGAAATCCTGGGATTGATCCAGCCAGGTTACATGAGAATATTTACTTTGTTCAAAAGGATATCCGAAGTGTATACAAGGATGTCTTTCAAGAAGCAGTGGACAAGTATAACGAGAAACAAAAACGGAATGACCGTAAAATTGATGATTATTATGACAAAATACATAAAGATGATAAGACACATGAGCAACGAGAATTAGTCGTGGCGATCGGGGAAGGTAAAGACGACTCGAAATATAGGGAAGCCAAAAAGGAAGCGTTAAAACAGTATGCAGAGGCGTTTCAAGAGAGAAATCCAAACCTAGCGGTTTATAACATGGTTTTACATGATGATGAAGCGAATCCGCATTTACATATTAACTATGTACCAAATTTCGAAAGTAGTCGAGGATTAACGAGGCGTGTCGGAATGGATAAAGCTTTGCAGCAACAAGGTGTAGAGGGAACGGGAAGAAAGTTAATTGCACATTGGAGAGAATTAGAAACGGCCTATATTGAGAAATTAGCGAAAGAACACATTCCAAATTTTGAACGTGCCAATGTAGGTTCACATAAATACATGAAAGTCCGTCAATACAAGGAATATGCAGAAACAAAATCAATTGTTGAGAATCAAGTACAAGAAAAAGAGATGCAGTTACAAACAATTGACCATAACTTAAAAAATGTTGAAGAGAAAACAAACGAATTACAAGTAGTGAAAAAGAGTTTGGAAAGCGATGTCGTTGATAAGTACAAAGAATTAGAGGTAGTGAAACAACAAGTAGAGAGTGAAAGTGAAAAGCTACAGCTAATTGGTCAGTGTCATATAGAGTTAGAAAAAAGAGTAGAACAAATGCAAAAAGAATTAGATAGTGTTACGGATCAAGTACCCAATGAACCTGTTAAAATTCCATTTTTACGTAAAGAAGTAGTAGTAGAAGTACAGGATAAAATGTTTGGAAAAGCTGAAATTACGAAGAAACAGACAAGAAATTATGTGTTATCACCAGAACACTATCAAGAATTAACAAAGCAAGTGAATGCAGCGGTTACTATCAAAAAGGATTATGAGCGTTTGAAAAAAACAGATTTTGTGAAAGAGAATGAGAGTTTAAAAGCGCATGCAGAGGGATGGATGAAAGAAAATCGAACGTTGAAACAAGAAAAAAGTAAGTTGCAAAAAGAAGTTGGTGTATTAAATATAGAAATTAGCTCATTAAAAGCTCATATAAAGGTTTTGCAGACGAATATAAGAGTTTTATATGTACAAACGAAAAAAGTTTTTAAGGAGCAATTTAAGGCGTTTAGAGAGAGTGTTAAAAAAGAATTGGATAACAAGGGAGTAGATAATCAATTTGAACGTGAACATAAGAGAGAAATAAGAAGACATCGAGATTTTGATAGAGAAAGATAGGATTGAATGTTGTGTTTTTGCAAGAGATGGAAAGCTTTAACAAGGTGTTTCATGTTATTATAGAGAAAGACATACAAACGAGAAAAACCGCCCAAGCTTTGGTCGGCGAGGCGGTTTTTCATAATAAGGTTGGAATCAGCCAATATATATTCTATATACATTCTAACATATAAAAGTTGATTCCTTCCACTAAGGGAGAGAATTATTTTATGACAAAAGTTGTAGATTTTGGACAAGCTGAAAAAAAAGCGAAAATAAGAGATAGTAAGATTGATAGCATTTATAACCAGTTGCAAACCGGTGGTTATTCAGAAGAAGAGAAAGCAATGCTCTTACAGTTAATAAGTAAAACAACTGGTGGAGATGAATATTTTATAGGGAAAAAGAAAAAACCTACAGATCGGGTGAGGTTTGTGCAAATAATTATGGATAATTACAATTATTTGAGTGAAATTAATTATTTATCTACAGCTGAAAAAGCGCTTTTAATGGATTTAATACCTTATGTAGAATTTAAAACAAATATTTTGGTTGAAAGAATAAGTAAAGAAGATGAATTTGATTCTGATAGTGCAACGCCTAGTTATCTTGCAAGAAAGTTAAATAGAACTAGAGGAAAAGTTTCAGAGTTAATGAATGGTTTAATGAAAAAAGGATTATTAGCGGTTGCAGAAACTGGAACAACTACCGAAGATGGTCGTATTTGTACAAGTCGTACATGGTTTGTAAATCCAAATATTATGTGTTGTTCTCCAAAAGACGGAGTAGATAAAGCAACTCAAAAAATCTTTAAAAAATCACTTAAAAATTTTGTAACTGAAAATGGTAAAAAACATAAATTGCCAATTTATTTATTTTAGATGTCATTTTATATTGACATCTTTTTTTTTATTGTTTTTTACATTTTTTAGGTGTTCCTTTTTGGGTACACAGGTGTTCCTTTTTGGGTACACCCTATATCTTATAAACCCTTGTTATTACTGACTTTCTTTACTTTCCTCTTCTCACTCTTATATATAGGGCTAAAAGTTCCGCAAGGAACGGGTAGTATTTTTGAGAATTTCACTCAAAAATCTCCACCCTCAGAATTAAAAAGTCGGTTCGTTAATTCTCACCTAAAGGCTATTGCCTTTCTTTTTAATTCTGTCCTTGCAAAACTTTTTTCGGCTCGTGTGCTTTTCTCGCCAAGCCGACAGACAAAAAGCAAATTAATGGTTCTCGACTTGGACTAGCAAGTATACGAGCCGAACCGCTTAGATCATTCGTCCCAAGATAATTCTTATTCTAAAAATAGATACGTAATACGTGGGGTTTCGTCCCCACACGACGAGCCAGCACTCTAGCCAAAAAGCAAATTTCACACCAAAAAACCAGAACAAAATCACATTAAGTAAAAAATAACTCGAAAATATCTTATTTTATCAGTTGTTGAATGTCTGAAAAAAATCTAACCAATGATATTGTTGAGATCCTTTGGTAACTTCTTGCTGTGATAACTATCATAGTGACTTTTTCTCCAGCAACCACTATTAGTGGCTAGTTACCATAAGGAATTATTTTTGAAATTTGCTATTTTTTGGAAAATATGTTAATCTAAGAATGACCTATTTTTGTTCGGTTTGAGATTAAGAATAAATTTTGTTTTTCGTCTAAGGTATTTGAGCAAGGGTAGTAACACATGTGTGGGTATCCATACTAGGAGGCAACAATTATGGAACAAGGTAAAGTAAAATGGTTTAATGCAGACAAAGGTTTTGGATTCATCGAGCGTGAAGGTGGAGAAGACGTATTCGTACATTTCTCAGCTATCCAAATCGACGGTTTCAAATCTTTAGACGAAGGACAACGTGTAACGTTTGGAGTAGAACAAGGACAACGTGGCGCACAAGCTACTAATGTTCAAATAGCTTAATATTAGCTGATGAAAGACCCTCTTGTAGGGTCTTTTTTTGATTTTATTACAATATTCCGAATACAACTTTTTTAAGGGGATTTGGGGTGCTTAACTTTTAATGAAAAAGAAGACGTTAGAAATCATAATTTTAGCATTATGGGGTACCGCCAACAAAACGCGAATTTTGTACGCTAAGCAAAAAAAAAACAATAAGCTGTCCAAGTGGACAGCTTATTTACATAATTATCGTTATTGGAAGTTATAAGCACAATTTGTATTATGTTTAGGTAAATCTCATTCTTCATCAAGCATATAAAGTTAATGAAATAAATCAAGTATGATATCAGCTATGTAAGTTTCTAAGAATGCAGCAATGATCATTATAGGTAAAGTTAAAACAACATAAATTTTTATTACTTCTAAAATCTTCTTACTAAGAGACACTCTTTCTTTATCTTTTTTGAATATATTTTTTAATTTGATTCTAATAGATTGATTTAATTCAAAAAGAATAGCCGCAAATAAACAAAAAGCGAAAATTTCAAAAAAGTAATGAGGGATGGAAGAAATTATTATCCCAAAACCTTTTTGAAAATCAACTTGTAATCCAACTCCAAAAAGAATTCCAGGAAGTGAAACGGTTAAAATTATACTTATAACATATAGAAATTGTATTGGAACCAAGGCTAATATAAACATTTGTAAAGGTACTATAAAAGCATTATTAATAATAAATGACCATACCTTTTCTATACCTGTTGATTCCTTTATTTGATCTGGTAGTCTATTTCCTACCCCTTCCATTATTTCTTTTAGATTGGGATTGATTACAAAGGTTATTATGGTTGCAATAACTGTTAGTGCTACTCCTAATATGAAAAAGTTAGTAGCTCTTTTAAATACAATCTTATTAATTACATTCGAAATAATTTCCACCTCTTTTTTCTAAATTTTACCATCTTAATAATACGGTAGTAAAGCAATTTTTCTTGTATATTATATACATAAGAAGTTAACATAACGTCTTATTATCGGTAGCAAGGACAAGGAGGAATCCTTGTTTTTATGGGGTTCTTTTTTCTTTTCTAGTAAAATTGATATACATGATTTTATACATGGTTGATGTAGCGGGGATTCTAGGGATCCTTGCTATTTTGTTTTTTTATCTTTTCTTGCATAAAATCTTGTATAAATTTGATTATGATTGTTTTAAATCATAGTGTATGTTGATGTTTAAAAAAGACGAGTATATGCTTAATTTGTCTGAAATTTTTTGTGTATTCTTGTTTATTTTTTGTTATGTTTATTTTAAGTGTTATTTATTTATATTATATCGCCGATATATCGCTTATAAAAATAGAAAGAGGTGGTAGCGATGGACGATACGGTTGATACAAAAGTTGAATTGTTAGAGGGAATCCCTAAGGAATTAAAAAGTCATGATATTGCTAAAACATTTGGAATTGCTGAAAGTACAGTTAGGAAGTATGCCCAATCTCTTGAAAAAGCAGGGTATGTTTTTCGGAAAAATGAAAACAATACAAGGATTTTTACTGATATAGATGAGTTAACATTTAGAGATTTGATTCAAGCTAGAAAAGAAGCTGGAGTAAACCTTGATATGGCGGCTTCTGTAGCAGTGATACGAAGACAGAAGAAAGAATCACCGATACAAGGTGTGCAACCACTGATAAATAAGGAATTAAAGGACGATTTAATTCCGCACAAAATGCAATATGAGATTCAGAAATTAGCAAATTCATTTCAAAAGCAAATAGAACAAATTGAAGAACAAAACCAAATAATAATTTCTAAGTTGCAAGCATCTGAAGAAACTGAAATTGAAATAAAAAAACAGTTGTTGGAATCTCAAAAAAGGGAAAAAGAAAAAGATCAACAAATTGAAGATATGCAAAAAATGATTGAATATATTGCAAAACGAGATACAGCTTTTGATAAAAAAATCGAAGAAATTTATCAAGAAGCTAAAAAACCTTGGTGGAAGAGATGGTAAGATACAGGGTTTAATATTTGGTTGTATTATATTCTTTTTAATAAGTTGTTTAGAATAATAGAAAGATAAACAAGCTGATCCCTTATGAAAAAAAGAGATGGGCTTTTTTGTCTGCTACCGATAATAGGACCTTATGTTAACCTCCATGAATACTATATACATAGTGTTATTAAAAAATTTCATCTGATAGAATGGAAGTAATAGGAAAAGAAGGCGGGGGTATAATGATAGAAACTTTAATACTATTAGTATTACTTTTCATGTCATATGAACTAATTAAAACAAAAAATGAACTGAAATTTTTTAGAAATGATATTAAACGATTATTAGAAAAGGAAGATAAAGATATATAAAATTACTTCCGCTAATGATGCGTTATGTTAACCTCTTATGAATACAATATTCATCTACATTTCTATGGTTTAAAATAGCTTTATGGAGTTTGAATTGGTATTACATTCAAGCAAAAAAACAAACAAGGGGACAGAAATATGGACAAACCAATTGTAATTGAGGAGTATACACCAAATTGGGCGTTACAATTCAAAGAAGAATATAGACTTATAAAAAATATAATGTTTGATCAAGCTATTGCCATTGAACACATTGGAAGTACATCCGTTGAAGGATTAGGAGCTAAACCAATACTAGATATTATGGTCGGAGTTCATGATCTAAAAGAAGTAAATAAGTATATTGAACCCTTAGAACAGATTGGATATGAACATGTCTTTCATAAAGAATTCCCAAATAGAAGGTTTTTTAGAAAGGGATTATGGAGAGCAGGAACACATCATTTGCACATTTATAAACATGAAAGTGAAGACTGGAGTAATAATATTTTATTCCGAAATTATTTAAGAACTCATCCTGATACACTTCAGCAATATTATCAGTTAAAAAAAACATTAGCTGAAAAACATCATTCTGACAGAGTTACATATACAAATGCAAAAGCACCATTCATAACAAATGTTATTCAAAAAGCTAGAATCGAAAGTAACTTCCAATAACGGATTTTATGTAAACATACCTCAATGATAAAGGAGTTGGTATGTTGTTTAGAAAGTTTATAAGAAGATATGTCTGTTTAGTTTGTGGCTATAATTGTTTACCAGGACCATTCTATATTAGAGAAGGAATCCCAAACGTAAGTTTAATATGTGCCTGTTGCGCTTTTCAACCAGGATATGATGATGAAGAACTCGGGTGGACTATTGAAGCATATCGTGAGAATTGGCTTCAAGAAGGAGCTATATGGTTTGATCCAAAAAAGAGGCCAAAGTATTGGGATTTAAAGCAACAGCTAGCTAACATTAATATAAAAGATTAACTACCGATAAGTGGTGTTATGTTAACCTCACATGTATAGAATATACATTGTTTTTTACGTATCTAATGGAACCGTTTTGTTAAGGGAAACTTGTTATAATGTTCTCAAGTGGAAAGTGCAATTTATGGGAGGATAGACCACGATGCCTGAACCGAATATAAAAATAAAAAGAATATGGGAAGATACCAATTTTTTTGAATTGAATTTTGATTTTACTGGATTTTATGGTACTGCGAACATTAACATATATACCACGAATGAAGAACTCGAAGTTTTAAAAGAGGGAATAATTAAGTTTTCCACTTTTAAACTACATGAGTTTCAATGGGTTTCAGGTGAGGATATAGACAATGTAACTCATTTTTTATCTATGAGATTCTTTTTATATGACAAAAGAGGAATTGTAGGTATTGAGGTAGTAGCCGACAATAAGCAATCAAAGCCTTATTGGATGCGTTCAAATTTGTTTATTCTTACGGAACTTAATCAAATTGATGATTTTATAAAAAAAATAGAGCAGTTAATTAGTGAGGAAATTACTGAGTTGGAAGGTATAATTCTAGTCTGATAGTGATAATTTTTTGTAGGTAAATTACATATATTAGCTTCGGCTAACAGTACTTATGTAAAAAACTAGTATGTATCTAGTTTTTTCTTTTTTTGTTTGTGGATATTCCAATCTCTTTATTTACATTGTTTTGAATGTATACTTTTGCTGTGTGTTTTGAAGATATCAGAGGATTTGGTATGAGAACAATGTTTACGGGATATTGAATGTAAACTAATATTGAAAAGTTTACATTCGTATTTATAATAAATAAAAAGCACTTTTTAATGTTTTAAAAGTGCTTTTAACTTGATGTTGATGTGACGGAACCTCAAGTATGTAGAAATTTAAAAAAGTCCCCTAATAATATAAAGGGACTTTGCTCACACA
>NZ_NADT01000099.1:0-3914 GCF_003264205.1 Bacillus sp. SRB_8
CGAACTGGTGATTCACCAATTACAACAGACTCCAGTACCCGAACATATCCAACCTCTCCTTGGTATTTTACCTGATACCATAAACCTTGTTTGGATATGACTTCTAACACATCTCCATCCTTTACAGGCTTAGATTTAAATAGAAATTTTGTTTCTGGCTTTGGATAGATTCTTTTAACAGCAGAACGTAGAGTAATCCATCCCTTTTCCATATCCCCGTACTTATTAATTTCAAATGGTTTTCCTTGATAGGTAAATGTACCCGTCACATACTTCCCATCTTTTAAATAGCTCCATGAAGTTGCAGAAAAACTCCATCCAGTCTTTAGTTTATCAGGTTCACTATAGTATAAAGTATCTTTCCCTACTTGTTTTCTTCCTTGGAATAACCTTCCATCTTTAAAAAAGGAGTACTCTATTCCATCTAACGTAATGTTATCTCTTTGCTTACTACCATCTTTGTTGTAATAGTACCAATTCTCTTTCTCCTTCACCCAGCCAACTGATCCATCATTTTGCATATCTGTTACTTTCATAATCGTCCTATATAAGAACATAGAAAATTGCTCTCTTGTGACAAATCCATTTGGATTAAAATTGCCGTCACCAGTACCACTTGTTATCTGGTTTCCAGCTAGAATTTTCACATATTCATTGGCCCAATGACCTTTCATATCGGTAAATTCATAATTTCCTTGCGGTTTTAAATCAAATGTTTTTACAAGCACAGTAGCCATTTCAGCACGGGTTATATTATTTTTCGGATTGAACTTTTTCTCAGCATTTACGCTGAAAATCCCCCGTGCTGTTAGTGCCAAAATTTCCTTTTTGAAATTGCTCTCACTAATATCTACAAATGGGTTATTGGCACTGTCTTGCGGTTTTAAGGACCTATATAAAAAGGCTGCAAGATGTTCGCGTGTGATTTGATCCGTGGCACCAAAATATCCATTTCCATAACCAGTAATGATTTTATTTTCAGCCATGTACATTATTTCTTTATACGCCCAATGTGTTTTTGGCACATCGATAAAGGATAATGTAGTTTCTTGATTATTTTGTTCTGCATAAACTGTTCCTAATGTACTGAATAATAAAATACATACCATAGAACTCAAAAATAATTTTTTAATTGTGTTCACAATAAACCTCCTATTCAATTGTTAAAGATATAATTTCAATATCAGCACTTATTTAAAACTTCGGCTTCCTCTGTAAACATTGGTGCATAGGTAGAAAATAATAAAAATAATGATACTATAAGTCCTATAACTTTCTTCATACTCGCATCTCCTTATCAATTAATTAAAAACCTTATAATTATATATTAGATTTCATTACTATTAAAATAATAAAAAAAGATATGCATAATTACATATTTCTTTTATCAATAGAGTGTACTCTATTGATAAGATTACAAGTTATTGATTTTAAAGGATTTAGAGGTTCTCAAATACAATTATCAGAATTGAAGCGTGGTATTTAATTCCAGCGTGGCCCTTGAAACCCATAATCGTTTTCTTACCCCACCTACGGAAATAGGTGAGCTTCTTAATGGGGTAGCACCAACAAAACGCGAATTTCGTACGCTAAGCGATTTTTCACATAAAAAAAGCTGTTTTCCTGTATCAAAGGAATAATCAGCTTTTTTATAGTATATATTAAACTTTATATATTGTTAGTTAAATTATGTTCATGAATTATTTGTTATTTAAAATAGCTTTTTGGGCTTTTTCTTTATCATCAAAGTGTATTGTTTTATCCTTTAAAATTTGATAAGTTTCATGACCCTTACCTGCAATGAGAACAATGTCATTGGATGAAGCCATTTGTATAGCTTTATTTATAGCCTCCTCACGATTAACCTCTAATTTATACTTTGAATTGTTAAATTTCAACATACCTTTTTCAATATCTTTAATAATTGTCAAAGGATCTTCAGAACGCGGATTATCAGAGGTTACAAATACAAAATCACTGTAGCTACAAGCAATTTCCCCCATTACAGGTCGTTTTTTCGAGTCTCTATCTCCTCCACAGCCAAAAACAGTGATAATTTTACCTTTTGAAAATTCACTTATTGTAGAAAGTACATTTTCTAATGCATCAGGTGTATGAGCATAATCAACTAATAAGAGAAAATCCTGGCCTTCATCCACGATTTCCATTCTACCTTCGACGCTTTTTATACTAGATAGGCTGTTACTAATATCCTCAAGTGGAATGCCTTCAATCAATGAAGTTGTTATTGCTGCCAATGCATTATAAACATTAAATCGTCCAACTAAGTTGAGAGTAATTTCTAATTCCCCATTAAAAGAAGAAACTAAAAATCGAATACCTTTTGGACTTAAAGCTATATTCTTTGCTTTAACATCAGCTTCATTATTTATTCCGTATGTAATAACTTTAGCGGAAGTTAACTTTTGAAAATAATCTACTGACTGATCATCTGCATTAAGAACAGCAAATTTTTTATCTATGGAAGAAAATTCATTCCCAAGTCTTGAGAAAAAAAGACCTTTTGTATACTTATACTCTTCAAATGTTCCGTGATAATCTAAATGATCTTGAGTTAAGTTTGTAAAAACAGCAGTTTTAAAATTGCACCCCATAACTCTACCCATATCTAAACCTTGTGATGTAACTTCCATAACACAATACTCTGTCTGATGATCTTTCATTGCTCGTAAATTTCGCTGAAGAATTGGCGGCTCTTGAGTGTTTATATCAGTGGGATACAATTCTGCACCAATTTTTATTCCGTTATTCCCCATGAGACCTGTTTGAAGTCCATAGTCAGCCAAAATTTTCTCAAGCAAATACGAAGTTGTTGTCTTACCGTTTGTTCCTGTAATTCCAATTAGTTTCATTTCATCAGATGGGTATCCATAAAAGTGCGAGGCAATAACAGCCATAGCATATCGTGCATTCTTAACAAATATTTTAGGAACATTGATGTTTACGTCTCTTTCTACAATTAATGCTACCGCTCCGTTTTTCACTGCATCTTCTGCAAAATGATGCCTATCCTCAAGAAACCCTTTAATACTTGATACGGTTCTGGTGCAAAAATATTAGTTAGAAACCTAGAGTAGCAACTTCCTCTACATTTCTAGCCTATGAAGCTAAACCAAACAGTTTATGAATAAATTGTTTTTGATTTTGGACAGACTTGTCCAGTAAAACAAGTTGTCCTTTTTTCATCATATGCATGGCTTCAACACCACTCAATATAGAAATTGCTGTTTTAAACGACTTTAAACCTAACATAGAACGAACTCGCCTTTTAATAAACCGGTGGTCTTGTTCCACTATATTATTGAGATATTTAGCTTGCCTTAGTTGCATGCCTTCAGGCATATGTTTCTCTTCTTTCAACTCTTGAATCGCTACAGGATAAGCAGGGTTTTTATCTACTGTTATCACGCGAGGTTTAGAAACATACGAAAAAGCCAAGGCTTTCTTGAAAAAACGCTTGGCTGCTTGTTTATCTCTTGATTTACTTAGATAAAAATCAATTGTATAACCCTCTGAATCAACTGCACGATATAAATACATCCATTGACCTTTTACTTGAATATAGGTTTCATCGACTCTCCACGAGTCATTTGTTGATTTAAGATGATGTCGTACTTTCTCTTCTAATTGAGGTCCATATTGATGAACCCAGCGCATAATTGTTGTGTGAGCAATTGATAATCCTCTTTCCTCCATCATTTCCACCAGGTTACGGAAGCTCAAATTGTACCGTAGGTACCACCTTACTGTTAATAAGATGAGTTCAGGCTGATAATGCTTCCATTTAAATAAATTTTCTTTTTCCATACTGATCACGCACCTTTTTTAGAGTCATACTATCAGTATGTCCAAGTTTAGGAGATTACTTGCAAGAGTCTTGCGATTTTTGCACC
>NZ_NADT01000100.1:0-802 GCF_003264205.1 Bacillus sp. SRB_8
TAATTGGTGAATCACCAGTTCGTTCATGGGATGTAGCAAAAGAAGCAACGAATTTGTCTCATTTTATGATAACTGAGTATCATAAAGATCCCGAAAAATACTTTCCGCCAAATATTCAAAAGAAATTTGATAAACAACTTGATAGTGATCTAAATGTTCTTGCGAATGGATTACAATGGATTGATCAATTAAAAGAAGCACTCTATTTAGATAATAAACAAGGGTGGGTACAAGAAGAAGGAAAATGGACGTATTATAAAAAAGATGGGCAAAGAATAACAGGTTTCCAATCCATTGATGGGAAACGTTATTATTTTGGTACCGATGGGTTTATGCAATCAGGATGGGTACATACAAATGGATATGATTATTATCTGGGTACCGATGGCGTGGTGCAAACTGGAATCCAATATATTGACGGGAAAATCTATTACTTTAGTCCGTTAGGAGCTGTGCAATCAGGATTTACACAGGTTGATGGGAAACCATATTATTTTGATGCTTCCCATGAATCAAAAAATGGCTGGATGAAGCAAGAGTTTAATTGGTATTTACTACAGCCATCAGGTGCATTACAAACAGGAGATTTTACATATAAAGATAAGAAATTCTCCTTTAATCAAGATGGAGAAATGGTTAAAGGGTGGGTTACATTAGAATCCCTTGTTAAAAAAGTATATCCTGAGGCAGACTTAAAAAAAGCATTACGTGCAAAAAGTGTGAATAAGGGTGAAGTGATAGAAGTAGTGGGGAAAGTCGGTTCTTGGTATGAGGTTAATTACCAAGGCGAAAAAGGATATGT
>NZ_NADT01000100.1:993-1441 GCF_003264205.1 Bacillus sp. SRB_8
TTAACCGTTACCCAAAGGAAAGAACTTGTAAAATTACTTGGAGCTGATGGAAAAGAATTATTAGATTTTGGTGTAGAGACATACAGTTTTATACTTCAGTATTATGAATCACTTATTGAGGCCTATGTTGGTTATTATCAAGCATTAGATGTGGTTGCTGCCAAAGCGATTGAATGTCAAAATGAGATTAATAAAGATATTCATCAGATCACATTGAATATGCAAGAGTTATCGAAGGGGTTATCTGGTGTAGTTAAAGATTTAGGACCAGTTGTAAATAGCTCTATTAATCTGAAACATTCCATTGATGAGGCGAAACCTGGGATGGAGGAACTTGTACAAGTAACAAGAGAAAACGCTCCAATCATTGCGAAAGATTTACAAGCATTGGATGCCAAAGTCCCAGGATTCTTCACAGATTTCAATATGGGAATAGATCTTGCAAATA
>NZ_NADT01000101.1:0-351 GCF_003264205.1 Bacillus sp. SRB_8
ACCAAGGCGAAAAAGGATATGTACGTATTCATGATGCCATTATTTTTGATCAGGAGGCTAAAAATCCACTTACTTTGCTTGATGGAAAAGTAAAGATATTTGAAGGTGTATTAGATTATTTAAAAAGTGACGAAACAGTCATAAATAACACGATTAAGATTTTAGAAGAGGAAGAACAACGTTGGATAGATGATGCAGAAAACTGGGAGAATATTTCTAGAGACATTAATGATGCAAAGCAAGATGTACAGCATAAACTACAAGTGATGAAAGAATCACATGATAAATTGCAAGAATTAGTGAATGCAATGAAAGGTGACATAAAAAACTTAACCGTTACCCAAAGGAAAG
>NZ_NADT01000102.1:0-351 GCF_003264205.1 Bacillus sp. SRB_8
ACCAAGGCGAAAAAGGATATGTGCGTATTCATGATGCCATTATTTTTGATCAGGAGGCTAAAAATCCACTTACTTTGCTTGATGGAAAAGTAAAGATATTTGAAGGTGTATTAGATTATTTAAAAAGTGATGAAACACTCATAAATAACACGATTAAGATTTTAGAAGAAGAAGAGCAACGTTTGGTAGATGATGCAGAGAACTGGGAAAGTATTTCAAGGAACGTAAACAACGCAAAGCAAGATGTACAGTATAAAATACAAGTAATGAAAGAAGCACATGGTAAGTTACAAGAACTAGTAAATGCAATGAAAGGTGACATAAAAAATTTAACCGTTACCCAAAGGAAAG
>NZ_NADT01000103.1:0-1319 GCF_003264205.1 Bacillus sp. SRB_8
GCAATCCCTTCCGCTTGTCTCTGATGAATTTTTTTTCGTTCTTGATCTGCAACATAAGACAACAAAGATAAAAATTCATCTTCCATTAATCGTCCCATATCACCCATTTCACGGAACTTGCGACTATCAAACAGTGTTTCATTTTCTAAAACAACAATATCAGCTTGTAATTCTCTAGTTATGTATTTCCACTCTGCAATTACCTCGTCATAATTACGCCCCATACGATCTAAGGCATCTATGTAAACAATATCACTTGTACTCAATATTTTTCGTAATAATTGATACTGAGGGCGATCAAAATGTCTTCCACTTGCTTTGTCGACAAAAATACGTCGAGCTTCCACCCCTCGTTCCATCATCTTATGTAATTGGCGTTGTTCATTTTGATCTTTTGTACTTACACGTATATATCCATAAATATTTGCCATTTTTGGTATTCCCCTTATATTTGTTACCATAATTATACCACTTTCGTTTATAAAGGTATTCATTAAAAATAAACGTTTATAAATTAATCAAACTTACCTTTATAAACTTGATATTCCAATGTTTCATAGATGATACCTACCCGTTTGTAAAGGTATACCTTTACAAACGATCGTCTACTTTCTCTATTGTTGAATGGGGATCTTCTTTTTTGATAGGGTGAGGCTCTCTACATTGGGAACACATCAATTTCTTTGGGGAATATAGTTTTGAGGGATTACATTTAACCAATTTACAATCCTTACGTCCTTTGTATATAAAAGAGCTGACTTATTCTTAACAGGGTAAAATCTGGCTGTTTCTTGTCTACATTTGCTTAGCTTGTTTTTTTCGAAATGCTGGGGTACTCCTAGTATGGCAAAAGTTTAATTTATTAAACATTAAGAATAATTAGTATAAAATCTATCAATTTACTATATATGTAATTTATGTAAGTATTGTTATAAAGACATTTTTTAAAACTTTCCCCTAATAAAGTTTTGAAAGAGTTGTCTCATGTAAATATTCTCCATGTTGTAAATATGCAAAGAAAAGAGAATCCAAATGGATTCTCTTTTCTTGGTAACAAATATAATTAAAATCAATATTAATATAATGTAATTTTAAAATATTCGTAATCTTTCCTCCCTATTATTAGAGTAGGGGGTGAAGAGTATGTTCAATTGGACAACACCGAGTGAAGTAATAGTTGGCATATTACTTTTAGGAGCAATAGCAATTGCAACTAGATACTTTATTGTATCTGATTAATTGTGTATCTAGTTGCAATTGCTATTGCTCCTAAAAGTAATAGTTGGCATATTACTTTTAGGAGCAATAGCAATTGCAAC
>NZ_NADT01000104.1:0-701 GCF_003264205.1 Bacillus sp. SRB_8
AGTCATACCACTTCCATCGAATGCAAAAAATGTAAAAGTTGTAGCAAGAGAATGTACAGGTCTTGCATGGGAATGGTGGAGAACAATTATTAATGAACAAAATGTTCCATTAACAAATGAAATAAAAGTTTCAATTGGAGGAACAACATTATATCCAAGTGCTAATATTAATCATTAGGTAAAAGTGAAGCGCCCTGTTTACAGGGTGCTTTTTTACTTGCTCGCAAGTATATCGGCGCTTTTTCTAATATATCATACTCATCAAATTGGAGAGTCAATTTAAGTAGAGGGACCGTCACATAGCCATCTAGCTAAAATTTCATAGTACCAAAGAACAAAATTTTTTGCTAACTTATAACAAATAGCTCATTTTTTCATTTTGGGGTAATTCTGAATTCTTAAGTTGATGGATGTGGGGTAGCACCACATCACCATCAAGCTAAGCTTATACAAAGTCAATTTTAGGCTAGATTGTTTCTTTTTTCTAAAGGGCAAATTTAGGTGATTGAAAGATTTGCATACGAAATAAACCCTAACGGGTTTCACTTTTTTGAATTAAGCGGCTTGATTATCAGACATGGTACAATTGTAAACGACACCTAATATATCAAAGACCGTTTTTTTCTCATATCGATGAGATTTCCGCCCGTTTTGCTGTAGGAGATTGAACAGGCGAAGTAACACCTTTGATAGCTCTTGGG
>NZ_NADT01000105.1:0-448 GCF_003264205.1 Bacillus sp. SRB_8
CCCAAGAGCTATCAAAGGTGTTGCTTCGCCTGTTCAATCTCCTACAGCAAAACGGGCGGAAATCTCATCGATATGAGAAAAAAACGGTCTTTGATATATTAGGTGTCGTTTACAATTGTACCCTGTCTGATAATCAAGCCGCTTAATTCAAAAAAAGTGAACCCGTTAGGGTTTATTTCGTATGCAAATCTTTCAATCACCTACACTTGCCCTTTAGAAAAAAGAAACAACCTCTACTATAATTGACGTTGTATGAGCTTAGCTTGATAGCGATGGGGTACCGCCAGCATTTCGGAAAAAAACCACGCTAAGAGTATGCAAGATTTTATGCGAAAAATAGGGAGACATAGGGAAGCCAAAAGGCACTCCAGAATAGGAATGTATAAAAAGATGCATAGGGTCATAGAAAAAGAAAAAGGCGAATCCCTTGTTGAACTGTACCCTATAA
>NZ_NADT01000106.1:0-3179 GCF_003264205.1 Bacillus sp. SRB_8
CATATTCATAAAAAGCACGTCACCCTTTCTTATTAACATAAGAGAATAGTAACGTGCTTTTAACTTCAAGAATAGTCTAAATCCTTAAGTTGATGGATGTGTGGTTCTACCCCTTATAAATGTTACAAAAATCTTTGAAATAGCTCTAACTTGCACAATGCTTCCCGTTAATATAATACGCTGATTCTGTGAAAACCGTGAATACAACCTCTACTTCTGGAAGTCCAAAATCCATTACATATGTAGTAATGGCCTTGGCAAATCGATCACGAATTTCCTGTCCACGCTCGAACCATTTCACTTCAATAAGAGGAAACGCTTCTATTTCTTCTCCATTGAATACAAACGTAGAACTTGGTAGTTCCAACGTAAAATTATCCGTACCACACTCACAAATCTCTGCGAGCTCTTCTACTAATGGCTTGCTTATACGTTTTAATTGTTCAGTAGTAATTCCACGAAACACAACATGCGGCATGTGAATCCCTCCGTTAGATAGCTTTATATTTGCTCACATCATAGCACAATTTATTTTGCTGCACTAGAATCTATTGGTACATTTCAATGACATTCTTAAGAATGATCATATGTTATTGAAGCAATACATGTATTGTAACTATTTCAAACATTTGAGAGCTCGGTAATTGGGTAAATAAAAAATGCCGTATCATTCTCCCTGTAAGGAGGCATGAGGGGGGCCTCTATTAGGAAAGGGATGGTGCGCTTATATATTTTAAAAAGAAAAGACACCCTAAGGTGCCTTCCTCCGACTTGATAACCACTTTAATTTTAATAACATTGGATTCCCATCCGAATACTATTTTACCACGTTAAGTAATGTTGGTCATTGAGAAAGTCAAATACGTAGTGCTCATATATAGTGACCCCTAGGAGCATGCAAGATTTAATACAGTTTTTTGGTTGATCCAACAACAATCGAGAAACCTAAAACCGCACCAGAATAGGAATGTATAAAAAAATGCATAGGTCCATAGAACGAAAAAAGGAGGTTCCCTTGAGAGAGTACGGTTCCTCCTTTTCCTTGCTACCGATAATAGGACGTTATGTTAACTAAGCATGTATAAGATATACATTTTACTTTTATATCTTTAAATATGCTAAAATGGAATAAAAAGGATGGAAAGATATGACACAGTTATGGAGATCTTTTGGATATGCAATTCCCCTGTTTTTAATTGCAACCGTTATTGTATGTGCAATTGCAATTGTATTAGTAAAAAAGAAGGGGAATGAAACAGTTGTACATAAAAACACAATCATTATGAACATAATTTTCCCTCTCTCGATAATTGCCATTTTACTGATTACTGTTACACCAAGACATATAGGGATGGAACAAATTAGAGTAGTAAACTTAATCCCTTTTATTGGTATGTATAAGTTAATGACCAATTATGTCGATATTATGGTTCCTATTAAAAATATATTGTTTAACATAATCCTATTTATGCCATTTGGCTTCACCTTATTATGGAAAAATCACACAAAACTTTCTATTTATCAAGTGACAATGATAGGCTTTATATTTTCTCTGTTAATTGAATTTATCCAATATGTCTTTCCGTCAGGACGTTCATCAGATATAGACGATGTAATATTGAACACCGTTGGAACATTATTGGGATGTTTATTCTGGAACCTGATTTATAAACTATTTCCAAAGTTTTTAAAAACATCGAACAAGAATACTAATATACAAAATAACTTCCGATAACGAAATTTATGTAAACAAAGGGGAAAAATATGATTAAACAAGCTAGTGAAAATGATCTGAATGAAATTCTAGCAAAATCAGATAATGCTCTATACGAAGGAACAGTCAAGACTTTTAAACCTACACAAAAACGAGTAAAAGAAATTATACAAACAACATTAGAACAAGGAGCATACTACTTAGTACTCAAAGACAATGACAATCTAAATGATGACTTAAAGGGATGGATTCTAATTGGCAGTGGTAAAGATTATTTTTCACAAGAGAGTGTAGGATTCATTTACGAATTATACGTTTTACCAGAGTATCGTGGTCAAAAGCTTTCAAAGAAATTGATGAAAGCAGGATTAGATGAGTTGTCTTTAAAAGGACATAAAGAAATACGATTAAATGTTCATGCAATGAACTTTGCAAGAGAACTATATAAAGAATTTGGTTTTGTAGATCGGCAGATTTCCATGAGTTTAACTTATAAATAAAGAAATTCCAATAACAATTGATTATGTGAACGAAAAGTCCCTTAAGAAGATTCGAAGGGACTTTTTCTAGGTTTTTAGATACAGTGAATACCGATAAGTGGTGTTATGTTAACTTGGTAAAAACACGTTATATAAAAGGGTTTCCTTACTTTTATCGAGAATATACTTATGTTCTTGATTTGTTAATTAAAAGGGAGCGTTAATGATGAAATTTAATCAATTATTTTTATTTATTATTGGGGCATTTGTATGTAGTTTAGTATTTAATTTTGTTACAGGTAAATTTGAATGGAGTGTTTTTTACTTATTGATATTAGGGGCAATTTCAGGTTATCAAATTGGTAAAAATGAAATCAAAAAACAGGTAAACAATGTAAATTAAACTACCGATAATGAGAATTATGTAAAAAAAGTTAGCATGGATCTAGCTTTTTTCTTTTTTGTCCATAATGCTCTAACCTCTTTATTTATTATGTTTTGAATGTATACTTTTATTAGTGATTTTGGAGGGAATGGGTAAGTTACGATAAATTCAATAAAATCAAGGGAATGAAAGTAAACTAATATTGAAAAGTTTACATTGATGAATGATAAAAAGGTCTAATTATTTAAGGTTAATTTAAGGTGGATTTTATAGATATTTCCAGTTTTTATATTATAATTATAATATTAAGTTATAAAGAGGAATTCAAAATTTGTTGTTTTAATAAATTAAATAGACCAAAAGGAGATGAGATAAATGAAAGCACATGAATTAATTACTGAGATACAAGATAGTTATGATGGCAATCCTAGTCAAGACGCTCAAGTTTTTATTTTATTTAGCTTTTTATTATTAGTATTTAAGTTTTTAAAACCAACAAATTAGTGGAAACTTAGGTGAAATGAAAAAGATAGCTTATTCAGTTAAAGCTGTCTTTTTTTATGGTATCTGGAAGTAAACTTCTATCTAAAAGTTTACTTTC
>NZ_NADT01000107.1:0-1276 GCF_003264205.1 Bacillus sp. SRB_8
GCAGCCATCGAGACTCGATATTCTATCGGAGCTCGATGGTTGAGTCGTTTTTGGAACCGTTTATAGTTATAAAAGTAAATATATTCTTCAATTGCTTGTATTAAATCCGCTTCTGTTTTAAAATGATTCAAATACAACATCTCCGATTTAAAATGGGAGAAAAATGATTCGATACAGGCATTATCATGGCAGTTTCCTTTGCGAGAGTGGCTGCCAATGATACCTAAATCAAAAAGTCGTTTGTTGTAGGCATGAGATGTGTACTGGAATCCCTGATCTGAATGGAGAATGGTTCCACGCACATCTCTTTTTTGTGCCAACATTTCAATTGTATCTAATACAAGTTCATTATCATTGCGCTTGGAAATTTTCCAAGAAACAACTTCGTTATTATAAATATCTTGTACAACAGAAAGGTAGCGGAATCCCTCTTGAAATCGTAGGTAGGTAATGTCTGTAACAAGCGCTTCATTTTGTTGGCGATCTTTGAATTCACGGTTTAAAACATTTGGAAAAGTATTGGAATAATTCCCTTTAAAGAAGCGACGCTTCTTCCGAATAATAGACTGAATGTTGAGTTCACTCATTAAGCGATATACCTTTTTGCGATTTATAAAATAACCCTCTTCTTGTAAAGCGATTTTCATACGTGGATAACCATATTCCTTGTGCTTTACGTGAATAGATTGTATTACCTTTTTTAATCGTTGATCGGATTCTAGTCGCATGTTTTTCATACTTTTTGTATGAATCCACTTATAGTAACTTGAACGATGTACACCCGCAAATTTAGTAAGCCATATAACTGGATATTTTCTCTTTAATGATTCAATGATATGATATCTCTCTTTATATTTTAGTACGCCTCCATTTACAGATTTGGATACTGCTTTTTTAAATATTCAACCTGAGCCTTATAGTAGTCACGTTCCTCTTCAACGGTGTTGAAATGAACACGTTTTCCTTTTAGAGGGTTTGGTATACCTTTCATTCCACTATTTTTTCCACGAGTATCTGTAATCTCACCACATTCTTTATATTTTTTCACCCAATTTTTAAGTTGGGTAGAACTTCTAAGCTGATATTTTTCCTTTATCATATTGTAACTTCCTTCTCCGTTTAAATAACTTTGAACAGCTGATAACTTTAATTCTTCTGAATATGTATTAAAAGTTGAGCCTTTTTTAGTCATAAAAAATCCCCTCCAAGTAATAGTGTAACATCCATGTGTGCACATGGTCTTTTTTACACTGTCTACCTAAAGGGGATAATACCA
>NZ_NADT01000108.1:0-2252 GCF_003264205.1 Bacillus sp. SRB_8
CATGATTCGGGGTACAGTTCATGTATACAATTGGGGAGCTTTTTGGTTAGAACTATTCATTAAGTGTGTGACAACTGTCGTTTGCAAATATTGTGGGAATAATACGTTTGATAAATATAACGAGTGTAATAGACAGTTTATTCCACTATTTGTGGGCAGTAAAACTCCCACCTCAAAATTCGGTTGGAACAAAGAAGTTAGGTGGGAGCTCTGCTGCCCGTAAACGCCTGATTGGTGAGGGCTGATAATCAGTGGGGGAGGAACAAAACCCCACTGATTAAAGTTTCACTTTATATCGTTGAAAGAAAAACAGAAATGGGGAGGCAGGGAAAATGCCTGAGCAACACACAAAAGGGAATGCGAGCACGATTGTGCTCGAAAAAGAAAATGAGCATTTAACGCCTCAAGAATGCGATATTCTTGGCGAGATTGCAAATATATCATTTGGTTCAGCTTCGACTGTATTATCGACAATCTTAAATAGGCAAGTAAACATTACTGCTCCTCGTATAGAATTGGTAGATTTATATGATACAAGCGATGTTGAAGTTCCACATGTTGTGTTAAATATTCATTTTACAAAAGGATTAGATATGGAAAATCTTCTTGTCCTTAAGCAAGATGTTGCATTATCAATTGCTGATTTAATGATGATGGGGACAGGTGAAGTGGAAGAAGGAAAAGAACTTGGTGAATTAGAGCTAAGTGCTGTACAAGAAGCGATGAATCAAATGATGGGATTCGCAGCTACATCTATGTCGGAATTCTTCCAAGATACAGTAGATATGTCTCCGCCGACAATTAAAGTCGTAAAGCTATCAGAAGAGATGGAGAAAATCATTGAAATAACTGGAAATAACACAATTGTTAAAGTATCGTTTGATTTAAAAATAGATAACCTTGTAAACTCTAAACTTGTGCAAATTGTTTCAGTTGAACATGCGAAACGGATGATAAATAAATTACTGCAATTATCTGGTGAAGTAGAAAAAACAGAGACGCCAGTTGAAGAGGTAGTAACTGAAATTGTAGAAGAACATGTAGAAAAAGAGCAATTAACATAAGAAGAGAAAGATGTGCTTGGTGAAATTGCGAATATTTCAATCGGTTCGGCTTCAACAGTACTATCGACGCTTTTAAATCAGCCTGTCACTATTAGTACACCAAATGTAGAGGCTATTAATGTTCGCCATTATGACGGAGTGCCAGTTCCATTTGTTATTTTAAATGTCGATTTTGTTGAAGGACTAAAAAATGAGAATGTATTCGTATTTACGAAAGATGTTGCTTTAACAATGGTAGATTTAATGATGATGGGAACGGGTGAAATTGATCCGGAGAAAGAGCTAAGTGAATTAGAGTTAAGTGAATTAGAGTTAAGTGGCATTAAAGAAATTATGAACCAAATGATGGGGCATGCTGCAACAGCAATGTCAGAAATATTTAAAGAAAAAATGGATATGACACCACCAGATGTTAAATTTATTTCGTTAAAAGAAGAAATGGAGTATTTGGGAGAGTCGATGGCAGTTGACGAACTCGTTCAAATTACTTTTAATCTTGAAATTGGTGATCTCCTTCAGTCAAAGATGTATCAAATACTACCAATATCAGAAGCGAAAGAAATGGTTAGAAGACTTCTTTATCCGATGATGGAAGAGCAAGAAGAAATAGTTGAGGAAGTTATTGAAGAGGAAGAAATTCCTGCACCAGTCGTACAGCCGATTGAATATAAAGAAGTCAAGCAAGTTGAACCAGTGTATATGGATGCATCTATTATACAAAATGTAGAAATGAATGTTAAATTTGTATTTGGAAGTACAGTGAAGACAATTCAAGATATTTTAAGTTTACAAGAAAACGAAGCGGTCGTACTTGATGAAGATATTGATGAACCCATTCAAATTTATGTGAACGATGTATTAGTTGCGTATGGAGAGCTTGTAAATGTAGATGGGTTTTTCGGAGTGAAAGTGACGAAATCGCTCTAGGGCGTCGAAATAGGAGTTTGAACAAATAGATGAAAGATGTAAAGTTTTTTCTAGTGAGTTTGCTATTTGTATATATATGTACTTTCTTCCCGTTGCAAGGGCAAGCAGAAGAAATAATTGTACAAGAGCAAAATGTAAGTGAAGTGAATGAGCAAGAAGAGCAAAATATAGAAAATCGGGAACAGCCGGAACGAACGGAAATGCCCCTAGTTGAAGATGAAAAAAAAGCAGTAGAGAATGAGGAAGAGAAAGAGAAAGAGA
>NZ_NADT01000011.1:0-11088 GCF_003264205.1 Bacillus sp. SRB_8
ATATGCAATATTGCATATTTATATATTCAGACAAAAATTAGACCTCTATTATTTATTCTTTAATGTTATCATAGCGAGGTGAGAGTCTTGAAGGGTTCTCCTTAATAGGAGGAAACGATATATGGAAAGAGTGCAAGCGATTATTGACAGTAATCTGAAACTCAAGAGCTGGGGTAAACAGGTACTAGTTGTAGGCGGAATGTTAGGGTTCTGCTACTTTGTATTATATGTTTTATGTTTCTTATTTGTTATGTAAATATATACAACTATACTAGTGAAGCCTTACCTACAGAGGTAAGGCTCTTTTGTTGTATCTGAGGTGAATTTTTTTTTGGAGGTACTCCAAAATATTGGGTTGATGGGCATGTGGTTCTACTTCTATCACTGAAAGTAAACTAATATTCAAAAGTTTACTTTCAAATTTGCTGTGGATATGGTGACCTCAGTGAGAGCTTATGCTCTCTTTTTTTATTTCTTTTCGACAAAATACAACAAAATAGTTGTAACTGTTTCTGTTATGATGTTTTGGGAATCTTACATTTTACATAACTGGAGGAAACAAAATGTATAAAAAAATGGGTACAATAGCTTTAGCTGGAGCACTTGCTTTTAGTTTAGCAGGGTGTGGTGAAACAGAAGTGAAAGAAGTAAGTAAAAACGACGCTCCTAAACAAGAGGAAAAAAAGGATAAAAAAGCATCTACTGAAAACAAAGTTTATAAAATCGGGGATACAGTAGAAGTTAATGGTCTACAACTAACTTTTAGTTCAGCCAAATTTGTTGAACCTAACGAATATATCAAAGCTGAAAAAGGGAAAGTTCTAGAAATCGCGTTCAATGCTAAAAACAATGGCAAGAAAGATATATACTTTGGAACTTCTGAATTGAAAATTGCTGATGCTAATGGTAACCAATTCAAAGAATACTTCGGTGGAGAAAATACTTTTGTAAATGAAAATATTGCGCCAGGCAACCAGATTACAAACAAAATGTTATTCGATGTAGCAGAAGGTGATAAATTTACAGGTACATTCAAACCTACATTTACATTTGACGAAAAATCAGTGAAATTCGAATTTGAAGTAGCTAAATAAGGAGAAATTAAAATGAAAAGAACAACTGAATTTGTATTAGGACTTATTGGTGGTATTTTTGGTATTATATGTGCATTTATCGCTTTAATGATCGGTGGTATGGGGGCTGCATTTGAAGCTGAAGGTGCAGACAGCATCATCGGTTTAGGATGGGGAGCTGTTGCTCTATCAATTTTAGGAATTGTTGGCTGCGTAGTAGTTAAAAAGAATGCTAAAGTTGGCGGTATCATGATGACAGTTGCTGCTATTGGCGGATTTATCTGTATCTCTATCGTTTACTTATTACCAGGAGTATTATTATTAATTGGCGGGTTAATGGGTATCTTCCGTAAGGGTAAAGCTACTGTATCTGCATAATGTACTTATATTATTAAAATTAAAGTGGTTCAAGTCGGAGGAAGGCACCTTAGGGTGTCTTTTTTTATGTGGAGCGATTCAATTCAGCTGGAACAGATAAAGCGGTAATTGAAGCACATATCTTACGGATCGAAGAAGAACTTCACTTTTTATTATCATTGCTGCAGCAAGATGAAATTGATGAATTATTGAGTGAGGGTTTGGAAATCAATTGGACAAACCTTGGCCCTAAGAAGAGATGGTTGCGTGTGTTGGTCAATCAAAACGGACCCAGCGAAGCGAAGGGAGTATTTGACTTGACCAACTGAACGACACCCAAACCCTCTTGGCATTGAACAAACAACCGTTTGTTCCTGCCAACCGGCGAGGGAGCCCCTCAAGGATTGAGGGGTTGGGGAGTTTGATTGAGGGGGCTGGGGAAGAGTTCCCCAGTGGGTTTGGGCAACGCCCAAGGTTTTGTTTTGCCACGTAGCACGTGGCTCGGCAGAGCCGAAGAGCGTCGCAGACCCCTATCTGTTTTGATGCACAGCGTCAAAACAAGTATAGGGTTACTCTAATTGACTCCATTTCGTCGCTTTGCTAGACTTATGGTATCAATTAATCTAGGGAAAGTGGTGGCATTTTATGTTGGGGTCTATCTCATTTAATCAATCTCACCAAAGTTCATTGAGCCATAATAACAGAGAAAATATTCATGGAAATTCTGGCATAGATCCATCCAGATTAGAGGAGAATATTTACTTTGTTCAAAAGGATATCCGAAGTGTATACAAGGATGTTTTTCAGGAAGCGGTGGACAAGTATAACGAGAAACAAAAACGGAATGACCGTAAGATTCAGGACTACTATGACAAAGTACATAAAGATGATAAGACACATGAGCAACGAGAATTGGTTGTAGCGATTGGGGAAGGTAAAGACGACCCAATGTATAGAGGGGCTAAAAAAGAAGCACTGAAGCGCTATGCTGAGGCGTTTCAAGAGCGAAATCCAAATCTAGTAGTTTATAACATGGTTTTACATGATGATGAAGCAAATCCGCATTTACATATTAACTATGTACCGAATTTCGAAAGTAGTCGAGGATTAACGAGGCGTGTCGGAATGGATAGAGCTTTGCAACAACAAGGTGTAGAAGGAACGGGAAGAAAGTTAATTGCACATTGGAGAGAATTAGAAACGGCCTATATTGAGCAATTGGCTAAAGAGCACATTCCGAATTTTGAACGTGCTAATGTAGGTTCACATAAGTACATGAAAGTCCGTCAATACAAGGAATATGCAGAAACAAAATCAATTGTTGAGAATCAAGTACAAGAAAAAGAAACGCAGTTACAAACCATTGATCATCATTTAAAAAACGTTGAAGAGAAAACAAATGAATTACAAGTAGCGAAAAAGAGTTTGGAAAGTGATGTCGTTGATAAGTACAAAGAATTAGGGATAGTGAAACAACAAGTAGAGAGTGAAAGTGAAAAGCTGCAGCTAATTGGCCAGCGTCATATAGAGTTAGAAAAAAGAGTAGAACAAATGCAAAGAGAATTAGATAGTGCTACAGATCAAGTACCAAATGAACCTGTTAAAATTCCATTTTTGCGTAGAGAAGTAATAACAGAAGTACAGAATAATAAAACGTTTGGGAAAGCTGAAGTCACAAAGAAACAGACCAGAAATTATGTGTTATCACCTGAACAATATCAAGAATTTACAAAACAAGTGAATGCAGCGGCTACGATTAAACAAGATTATAAGCGTTTGAGAGAAACAGATTTTGTGAAAGAGAATGAAAGTTTAAAAGCAAATGCAGAGGGTTGGATGGAAGAAAATCGAACGTTGAAACAAGAAAAAAGTCATTTGCAAAAAGAAGTTGGTGTATTAAATAGAGAAATAAGCTCGTTAAAGGCTCATATAAAGGATTTACAGACGAATATAAGGGTTTTGTATCAACAGACGAAAAAAATCTTTAAAGAGAAATTTAATACGTTTAGAAGTCTTATAAAAAATGAATTAGACAATAAAGGGGTAGATAATCAATTTGAGAGTGAACATAAAAAAGAAATGAGTAGACAGAAAGGATATGAAATGGAGCGGTAGAAGTTTTTTTGACAAAGTTAGTAAATTTTTTAGGGAAACTTTGTTTGACAACCTTTTGAGAGAATATGTGTGATAAAATTAAAAAACGAACCATGCTGGAACATGGCTCGTTTCAAAGGATATTCAATGAAAATACCTAAAATTTAAATGTCTGATTATAGATTATCATAATTTGATTCATAATCAAATAGCAAAAAATAGGTATTTTTGTTGATTCCCTCAATCAGAGGAGGAATCGAAACAATGAAAGAAGAGAATGAACAAACTTTAGGACAAGCTTTAAAACAAGCTAATGGTAATGCTAGAAAAAGAGATTTTGAAAAAAATACAAAGCAAAGAGACCAAGCTGAGGAACTTAAAAAGTCTCTTTTACAACAGTTAAAAGAATTAACTGGAGAAGATCATTACGTTGGAACTAATAAAGATCCATTTGCTGGTGAACCATTTAATCAAGTAATGCATAGAAATTTAGATTTATTGAATAGTATTGGTTATTTAACTCAAGCAGAAGAAAGTTTTTTATTTAGAATTCAAGCTTATTTGGAATTTAGAAGTAATGTTATTATTTGTAGAGATGATAAATTTAAAAGGAAACGTAATAACGTTGAGGATGATTTTGAATTACCAAAAGCCGCAACTGTTTCTGAGATTGCTGAAATGATAGGAAAATCTAGAGAAAAAACTTCTTTGGTTATGAATTCATTAAAGAAAAAAGAGATTTTACTTAATCCAGAAGGTGCCGGACAAATTATTGAAAATGGTCGTACTGTAAGTCCTAGAACATGGGTAGTAAATCCTTATATAATGATTTGTGCACCTCGAAAAAATGAAGTAAAACTTGATAAATTGACAATGAGATTATTTCAACATTCTTTGAAAAATCTTAAAGATCAAAATGGTAAGAAGGTGAAATTGCCAACTAGATTTTTCTAGACTGTATCAACTTGATATAGTCTATTTTTTATGTACTTTATAACTTATTTGTAATTTTTTAGGTGTGACGAAAACGTCACAAAAAGGACTAAAAGTGTGACGTTTTCGTCACACCCTAAAAAGTGCTATAAACCCTTGGTACAACTGAATTTATAGCGCTTTTTAACAATCGTCTCTATTATCACTATTATTAAGGAGCTAAAAGTTCCGCAAGGAACAGGTAGTATTTTTGAGCAAACAACGCTCAAAAATCTCCACCTACATAATAAAAAAAGTCGGTTCGTTTATCCTCACCTAAAGGCTACCGCCTTTTCTTTTTTATTATGTCCTTGCAAAACTTTTTTCGGCTCGTGTGCTTTTCTCGCCAAGCCGACAGACAAAAAGCAAAGCAATGGTTCTCGACTTGGACAAGCAAGTATACGAGCCGAACCGCTTAGATCATTCGTTCCAAGATAGTTCTTATTAAAAAAATAGATACGTAATACGTGGGGTTTCGCCCCCACACGACGAGCCAGCACTCTAGCCAAAAAGCAAATTTCAAACCAAGAGACCAGAATAAAACCACATTAAGTAAAAAAACAATAAGCTGTCCATATGGACAGCTTATTTACATAATTATCGATTATCAGAAGTAAAATTTAACTCGAAAATAGCTAATTTTATCAGTTGTTGAATGTCTGAAAAAAATCAAACTAATGATATTGTCGAGATCCTTTGGCAACTTCTTGCTGTGATGACTATCATAGTGACTTTTTCTCCAGCAACCACTATTAGTGGTTAATTACCATAAGGACTTATTTTTGAAATTTGCTATTTTTTAGAAAGTATGTTAATTTAAGATAGACCTATTTTTGTTCGGTTTGAGATTAAGAATAAATTTTGTTTTTCGTCTAAGGTATTTGAGCAAGGGTAGTAACATATGTGTGGGTATCCACACTAGGAGGCAACAATTATGGAACAAGGTAAAGTAAAATGGTTTAATGCAGACAAAGGTTTTGGATTCATCGAGCGTGAAGGTGGAGAAGACGTATTCGTACATTTCTCAGCTATCCAAATCGACGGTTACAAATCTTTAGACGAAGGACAAAGTGTAACGTTTGAAGTAGAAAAAGGACAACGTGGCCCACAAGCTACTAATGTTCAAAAAGCTTAATATTAGCTGATGAAAGACCCTCTTGTAGGGTCTTTTTTTGATTTTGTTACAATATTCCGAATACAACTTTTTCAAGGGGATTTGGGGTGCTTAACTTTTAATGAAAAAGAAGATGTTAGAAATCATAATTTTAGCATTATGGGCTTTTTCTTTTAGTTATCTTGCAATTATATTAGGAATACCAAAAAACGGATTATATATAGTTGTAGGATTTCCAATCTTATTTGTTGGTGGACTTTTGATTGTGCATCTATTTCAAAATAAGAATGAAAATGGAAAATAACTTTGTTTGATTGTATATCTCATACACATCTAGTTAACATAACGCATTATTATCGATAGCAAGGACAAGGAGGAATCCTTGTTTTTATGGGGTTCTTTTTTCTTTTCTAGTAAAATTGATATACATGATTTTATACATGGTTGATGTAGCGGGGATCCGGAGGATCCTCGCTATTCTTTTTTTGCATAAAATTTTGTATAAATAAAAAAGATTTTGATGTGGGTATCGAGAAGTAATGGATATCGGTGTTAAAATCGATATGTATTTCGAAATCAATTCGTTTTTAAAATCGGTTGTGAAATCAGTTGTAAGTGCATTCCGATTTTGATTAAAATGTTGATTTAATCGTGTTTATGAGTAAAAAAACGTATTCCGTTTTTGGGGGAGGAATTAAAAATGGAACTAAAATCGGAAATGTATACACCGAAAATTGTTGCGGATCGTTTAGGGGTGACTCCCGATTTATTAAAAGTATGGTCAAACGAATTTAATATACAAACGGAGCGAAGCCAGGGAGGACATCGGAGGTACTCTCAGGAAAATATTGAAGAATTAAAAGCTATAAAAGAAAAAATACATGTACAAAAATGGTCTTACGATCAAGTTCGAGCATGGAAGAATGGAGAACTTGATTCGTTTGTTTCAAAAGAAGAAAAATCAGAATTAGAAAAGAAATTGGATGAAGTATTAGAAAATCAACAATTACAAAATCAGTTCAATCAAGCACTTGTTCAAAAATTACAGGAGATTACGAATGAATTAGTTATTACAAAAGAGCATTTAGCTAATACAGAGAGAAAATTAACGGAAGTAGAAGGTAAAAACAATGAATTAGAAGTTTTTATAGAGAAGAAGTTAGAGAAACGAGATCAGTTATTGCTTGAAAACATTAGAGATATGCAGAAGCAAAATCAGAAACAAAAACGGAAAGGCTTTTTCGGTTTGTTTAAAAATTAGATGTGGTTGCTATTCTTTGTAGGGTTCTAATGTCGGAAAAAGAGGAATAGAAATATAGCATACATACAATAAGGGAATGCAGTATAGATCAGTCTACAAGCATTCCCTTGCTATTAGTATGTTAATTTTTTATAGAGTTTGAGTTATTACGATATAGGCTATGTATAGTAAGGATAAAAAGATAAATATATCTAGTGTTAAAAAAACGTATAAAATTATTTTTATTTTTTTAGATGCATCCTTTTTAATCATATAGATAATGAATAGAATTGTGATTGATTGAAATAAAATGGTGAAAAATAAAAAGCTAGTAGAAAATACTATAACGTTTGGTGCAAATCCGGTATTTGCAATAAGTAGAGTACTGATTATATTAAGGATAACTGTAGCTATTATAAAAGTATATTTATAGATGTTTCTAATTTTGATCACCTACTTTAATTTTTTGTTTGATAATATAGTTTTTTATTTTTATGGTTATATATAAGTATTTTGTTATTGTTTTCGTCTACAATGTAAACATCTTTTTCTTGCCAATCTATCCCGTGAGGTATATCTTTTTCGATTGAAAATAAAACGTCTTTATTTCTAAAAGGAATTGAATTTCGATGAGCATGAATATTTATTTCATGCTTTTTTGTTTCAATGCTATAATCTCCTGAATAATTGGCCAAGAAAGGTGTTAATTTACTATAAATATATAGAATTTCTCTTTTATCGCTTTTTTGATAAAAGTGGGAATTAATAACCTTTAGATCTGATGTTTTTATGTCCTTTGGTATAAGTAAAAAGGCAATGAGACAATAAAATATAACAACAATAGTGATTAAAGAATATATGTAGAGAGAGGCTATTAATAAATATCTTTTATAATTGCTTTGTTTTATTATCTGATTTTGCAAATTTGAATCCTCCTTTAATAAAGAATCAATTGAAACATTAAATAGATTGCTTAAGGCTAATAAATTGGTTAGATCGGGAAGACTTTTTCCTAGTTCCCATTTAGATATGACTTGTCTTGAAATAAATAATTGGCTGGCTACATCTTCTTGTGTCATGTTATTTATTAATCTTAAATGTTTTATTTTTTTTCCAATGTCCATATATGTACCTCCTTTGATTACTTTAATTATTCTAATGTTAAATAGTAAGGAACGCATCGTAGCGTTATAAAAAAGGCATGCAATAATCTGTTGCGGATCCTTTTATTGTGATTTATCTTCTTGATAATTAAGAATTAGGAAGGTGAATTATATAGTTAATAAAAGAAATTATAGGGGATAAATTTTTTATAAGTTTTGATTTGAAGTAAAATATATATATTATCCATTTGTTGACAGAAACATGGATAGTGTATATATTTTACTTAATATTATGATTTCCTATTTAAGGGGTGCTATATGTTTAAAGATAAAAAAATGATTCGATTTGGTTTATGGCTATTTGTCTCTTTATCTGTAATTCAGTTTACTATTGGTTGTGTAGAAGGATATTATAAAGCCTCTACAGGTAATGAATTATTAATTTCAGAAACATGGAAAACAGTATTATTAGATGTTCCTGAAGGAATACTTGTTATTTTGGGAGCAATTGCTTTATATCAATTTACAAAAAAAACACCAGGAAAAACGGCATCTATGTAGATGTCGTTTTTTTGATAGATTTTAAATATGAAAATTATCAAGTACATTGTCTTTTTCTTCTTTATTAATTCTAATGTATTTTAGTGTGATTTGGGGTGTACTATGATTTAGAATTTCTTGCAACATGGCCATGTCTTTTGTTTGTTTATAGAAACAAAAGCCGAGGGTTTTTCGCATTGTGTGGGTTCCAATAGATTCTACACTGGTAAAATTCGCGGCTTTTTGTAATTGTCGATAAGCTTGGATTTTACTAATTGGCTGATCTCCTTTTCGGGAAGGGAATAACCAGGCATTTTCTAGGGTTTGGGCATATGAATAGATTTCCTCAAAAATAGAAGTAGGGGTACCACCAGCATTTTGGAAAAAACCCAGGCTAAGAGTATGCAAGATTTTATACAGTTTTTTGGTTAATCCAATAACAAACGAGAACCCGAAAACCCACACTATGATAGGAATGTATAAAAAATTGCATAGATTGATAAAAAGAAAAAAAGGCGAATCCCTTATGGAAGTAAGGGATTCGCCTTTTTCTTTGCTATCGATAATGAGACGTTATGTTAACTTTCTATGAATAGGATATACATTGTTATTTACATAGGATTTTAATATATTCATAGCGAAATAAACTAAATACAAAAGGAGGAGTAACCATTATGTCATTTCCAGTTCTAGAAACAGAAAGATTAATACTAAGAGAAATTACAAAAGAGGATTCAAAGGCAATTTTTGATTATTTTTCAAGAGAGAATGTAACACAATTTTATGGTATGAATTCTTTTAAAGATTTAAAAGAAGCTGAGACTCTTGTCGAGAACTTTCAGAGTACTTTTCATGATAAAAGAGGAATTCGATGGGGAATTGTTACAAAAACAGAAAATGAATTCATTGGAACAATAGGATTTCATGCTTGGAGTCCTCAACATAAACGTACAGAAATAGGCTATGAGATTCATCCAGACTATTGGAGGAAAGGATATATATCGGAAGCCGTGAGGACAGTTATTACATATGGATTTAATAAATGGGATTTAAATAGGATTGGTGCAATTATCTTTACAGACAATATTGCCTCACATAAATCAGTACAAAAATTTGGTTTTAAACAAGATGGATTATTAAGAGAATACATGTATCAAAATAATCATCCGAACGATGTTATCAGTTATTCTCTACTAAAAAGTGAGTGGAATAATTAAAATCATTCTACTACCGAGAACGGATTTTATGTAAACATACCTCAATGATAAAGGAGTTGGTATGTTGTTTAGAAAGTTTATAAGAAGATATGTCTGTTTAGTTTGTGGCTATAATTGTTTACCAGGACCATTCTATATTAGAGAAGGAATCCCAAACGTAAGTTTAATATGTGCCTGTTGCGCTTTTCAACCAGGATATGATGATGAAGAACTCGGGTGGACTATTGAAGCATATCGTGAGAATTGGCTTCAAGAAGGAGCTATATGGTTTGATCCAAAAAAGAGGCCAAAGTATTGGGATTTAAAGCAACAGCTAGCTAACATTAATATAAAAGATTAACTACCGATAAGTGGGGTTATGTAAACCTTATATGAATAGGATATACATAATGATATATAAAACCGCTTTTGATAAAATGGGATTAAGAGGAAGGTGGAAAGTTATGACTAAAATTCATATATGGTTGGCTCTAATTTTAACTATACTATTAGTTGCACCGCTGAATTGGTATTTTCCTAATACTCCATTATTCTTAGTGATTATTGGAATCATAACTAAATTCTGTTTATATTTTCTGGGGATATTAGTAATGATCCGTCTTTTGCAGTATTTAAAAGATAGAACTAGTTATGAGAAACAGCTTTTAGAACATCTTAAAGAGTTAAAAAATGAAATAGATCGTCAAGAGAAATAATTATAACTGTAAAAAGGCTGGTTCATAAATTCATGCGTGACCATAACACCTTTATTATCAATGATTTGAATGTATACTTTTATATTAATTTTTGAAGAAAATGAACATAGTGCGATAAAGTTAATAAAATCAAGGAAATGAATGTAAACTAATATTGAAAAGTTTACATTCGTATTTATAATAAATAAAAAGCACTTTTTAATGTTTTAAAAGTGCTTTAACTTGATGTTGATGTGACGGAACCTCAAGTATATAGAAATTTAAAAAAGTCCCTTCATAATGCTAAAGGGACTTTGCTCACACAAATGATCTGCACATCAATTCATCTTTGATATACAGATCATTTGTATGATAATTTTTATAAATAATTGCTAAATAATGAACTTACATAAATGCTTTTAAAAGTTCTTGAACTAATGGAAGTGCTCCACCTACAAATTTTAAAACTGTCATTGCGATTGCCATATTATTTCCTCCTCTTTTTTTCGTATTAAGGTATGATGATTTTTATAAATAATTGCGGAATAATGAACTTACATTACTGCTTTTAAAAGTTCTCCTACTAATGGAAGCACTCCACCTAAGAATGATAAAACTGCCATTGCGATTGTCATATTATTTCCTCCTCTTTTGTTGATGCTAAGATGTGATTTATCTTTATGCTTTCATTATAGTAAGCGCTT
>NZ_NADT01000109.1:0-201 GCF_003264205.1 Bacillus sp. SRB_8
ATATAGAAATTGCTGTTTTAAACGACTTTAAACCTAACATCGAACGAACTCGCTTTTTAATAAACCGGTGGTCTTGTTCCACTATATTATTGAGATATTTAGCTTGCCTTAGTTGCATGCCTTCAGGCATATGTTTCTCTTCTTTCAACTCTTGAATCGCTACAGGATAAGCAGGGTTTTTATCTACTGTTATCACGCGAG
>NZ_NADT01000110.1:0-1301 GCF_003264205.1 Bacillus sp. SRB_8
TGCAGTGACCCCTGTCAAGTAGACAGTATTTAAAAAGCGCAACTAAGCAACCTGAGTTCTATATTTATATGGACTCAGGTTATTTAATTTCTTTTGAAATCTTTGATGGTTATAAAAGTGCATATATTTACGCACGGCAAGTTTGACCTCATTCGCTTTATGGAAGGAGTGTAAATGAAAACACTCTGCCTTAAAGTGACTGAAGAAGTTTTCCATACAAGCATTATCCCAACAGTTGCCTCTTCGAGACATACTTGCCTTCATCTGATATTTTTTAAGTAATTGATTATATTGACGAGATGTATACTGGGACCCTTGATCACTATGTAAGAGGATTCCCTTCACATTTCGTTTTTTCTTTGCCTTTTTCAGTGTATCTAACACAAGTTTTAAGTCGTTTCTACGACTAGTTTCATAGGCAACAATTTCATTATTGTATAAATCCTTAATAGCGGATAAGTACAAGCGCTGTCCATTGAAAATCAAATAGGTAATATCGGTTACCCATTTCTCATTCGGTTTTGAAGCTTGAAACTCCCTATTTAGATGGTTCTCTGAAATCACATAAGCTTCTTTTTTTCCGTAATAAGGTCGTTTTTTCCTAATTACGGCTTTGATACCTAGTTCACTCATCAATCTTTGGATACGCTTATGATTCAAATGAAGGTTATATGTGGCTTTCAGCCACACTTGTATTCTTCTATATCCATAAATTCCTCTTGATTTTTTATGACACGCCAATATCTTTTTCTTAATTTCGATATCCTCTGATTGTTTTTTTGAAGGCGTCGTATGCCGTTTTATCCAGTTGTAGTACCCACTTCTGGTTACACCAGCAATATCGCATAGAATGGTCACTGTATAACCTGTTTTTGTCATTTCATGGATGACTTCGAATTTTTTCGTTTTGGATACGACTTTCATTCCTCCTTTTACATCCCTAAGAGCTTTTTTAATATTTCATTTTCCGCTTCTAATCGTTGGATCTTAGCTTCAGGATCTTCGGGTCTAACTCTTGGTCTACCTAAACCTGGTCCTTTCGCTTTCCCGCGTTTTTCTTCTAGTCCTTTGATTCCTTCAGCTTCAAAGTGTTTCACCCAACGACTTACAACCGAGTGATGAATACCTAATTCTTTCGCAATGGTTTTATAGCTCATGCCTTCTTTTAAGTATAAATCTATAGCTTTTTTCTTAAATTCTACATCGTAAGTGACTCTAATTTTTCCCATAAAAAAATCCCCTCCATAGTAAACAGGTTAATGTGCTTTCTTTTTCCTGTCTACTATAAGGGGATCATATCA
>NZ_NADT01000111.1:0-980 GCF_003264205.1 Bacillus sp. SRB_8
GGACAAAGATTTGCTCCTTCATCTACTATGATGAAACATCGCTCTTTTATGGATGTATCTATGATATTAGTAAAGTAGGACTTCTTCATTACTTCAATTTGTTTAACCATTTTCTCACGTACTTTAGCCAACATTTCTAACGCCTGTTCCGGATTTTCAGCTATTTCTATTACTTGGGACAAATTCTTGTAGGGGCTAAATTCTAATCCTTCCTTCAAGTCAATAATAAAAAAACTTACATGTTGAGATTGTTGTAAAATCAAACTCGTCATCACATTTTTTAGAAATACTGTCTTTCCAAACCGTGTCATACCCGACACGCACATATGCGGTGTTTTCTCGAAATCATGATACACATGTTTATCTAACGCTTTCCCCATCATAACTCTCCATGTATGCTCTTTTAATAGATCCTTAGACCAATTCCATATTTCAGGTATCTGTTGCTTAAATACGCGAATATGAAGCTCTCTTTGATGGAACGATATTTTAACAGGTTTATATAGGCCTTCTTCTAATACTTCCGCTAACTTTTGGATAAGTTGACTAGGTACACCAAGTGGTAACTTGTAAACATAATTCATACTTATATCATCTTTAATTTCTTTTATAAAAATGGGGTATTGTAATTCACCTTTATGTTGAACACATATCTTTGCAATTTCAAAAAACGTTGCAATTTTTTTCTTATCACTCATTCCGTTACTTTGATAAAAATAAGCTACAGTTATAAAGGTTGCTGGAATTAATAAAAGTGACAACATTCCCTCCATACCTCCTTAAGGTAGTTGAGCCTGTATGGAAGCTTAGAAAAAGCGGTTTAAGATGCGCTATTATAATTACTTTCAACTACCAGGTGTAATACTAACCTAGAAACACATCTAGTATATCCATTAGAACGTACCAAACACTCCCAATCAACAAGCATTTAAGACCCGCACGTAGCAACCAACCTGGAAGATAAAGACCTTTCTTCTTCA
>NZ_NADT01000112.1:0-488 GCF_003264205.1 Bacillus sp. SRB_8
CTACATACTTGAGGTTCCGTCACAACAACATCAAGTTAAAGCAATTTTAAAACATTAAAAAGTGCTTTTTATTTATTATAAATATGAAAGTGGCCGTTTCATAAGACTTGAATCCTAATATTGAACTAATTAAAACGCTCATTGAATAAAACTTGAGTTTCTGAAAAATTTTCTCTCTCCCCCTTTTTCTAATATAAACTTTATTTAAATCTTTTTAGAAAATTATAACATTCAGTTTTCAGATATTATTAAATCTATAGTTAAATTAAGGTTATTTTAAGGAGCGTTGTCTAACCGAATGTCCATTTAGTTCAAATTCACGTTTAATGTGTAATTTTTATACAACAAAGAAAAAAGCACCTAATTTTATAGATACTTTATTGTATCTGATTAATTGTGTATCTAGTTGCAATTGCTATTGCTCCTAAAAGTAATATGCCAACTATTACTTCACTCGGTGTTGTCCAATTGAACATACTCTTCACTCC
>NZ_NADT01000113.1:0-432 GCF_003264205.1 Bacillus sp. SRB_8
AATATAAAACGATAAAACATGGTCAACAACTTCTGATTAAGCAAGCTGGTATCATAGTGGACTTAAATCCTGATGAACCAGTACTATCTAAACATGATATTTTGTATATTACACAAAAACAATTAGATGAAGGTAATACGGGTATTGCGCTTACGAATTGGCAAACATATTACTTAAAAAGTGACAATAGTGGTCAAATGAATGGGCCTTTAGCTTTAAAATATATTAGACAGGAGTTTCCAAATATAAAACCAGGTAGTGTTTCTTTTGACCTAGAGAAACTTTTTCATGCACTACCAGGAGAGAAGCGAAAACTCGCAACGATAACTTCGAATCCAGTAAAAGCATCTGGAATTTTTAGTTATACCTCTGATGAGCTTGCTGAGATAAAGAGACATAAGCTCGCTGTCGTTACACAGCATAAAAATGAAG
>NZ_NADT01000114.1:0-1592 GCF_003264205.1 Bacillus sp. SRB_8
TATGATTAAGTTAGGTTTTTTAGGAATGGGATTCACCTATAAACCCAAGAGTATCCAGCTTTATGAGATACTTATATTTGTAGATAGAGTGTTGCCGATCACCACCTTGAATCCTTGTATTCGATTGAAAGATTGGTACCTCTGTCTAATAAGTAGTTTACGAATGAGTTGGATGTTGATGACCATTGGTCATTCTTCGTATCTCTTACGAGGTAGTAGCGCTTATTAGTTCAGGGGAGGATAACACTATCTAAAAATCATCAAAATAGGGGTGTATACTATGTTCTACTTAGGTATTGATATTGCCAAACACAAGCACTATGCTTCCATCATTGATTCCACTGGGAAACCTATTACCAAGCCATTTCCTTTCCACAATCATAAAGAAGGTGGACAAGCTTTATTAACTTGGCTTTACCGATACATTAGTTCTCCGACAGAACTGTCAATCGGGATGGAGGCCACCGGTCACTATTGGATAGCTGTCTATTCTTTTCTACTAGATCATGGTTTTTCTGTGATTGTACTGAACCCACTCCAAACCAATGCATGGCGAAAGGGAACAGAAATTAGAAAGAGAAAAACAGATGCCATTGACGCCACTATGATTGCCGATGTCATACGATTTGGCCGCTTCCTTGAAACTCCACTCGTAGACGAGAAAATGTTCGCTTTAAAACAACTAAGCCGGTTTCGTAATTCTCTTGTACGTAATATAAGTGATTTAAAACGCAAGGCGCTTGTCGTGTTAGATCAAACCTTTCCAGAATATCAAAGTATTTTCTCTAATGTCTTTGGCAAAACGTCTTCACAGCTCCTAATTGAATATACATCTCCTAGCGATTATGAAAGACTGTCTATTGATGATTTGACACTAATAATTGAGCAAGCAAGTCGTTGCCGACTTGGAAAAAAAACAGCCAATCAACTGATGGAATTAGCCTCAAACTCATTTGGTGTCACCTTTTGTAAAGATGCTTTCTCATTCCAATTAAAAATGTTGATGGAGCAAGTCCGCTTTATTGAAACTCAGTTGAGAGAATGTGAGAATCAAATGTCTCAACTATTAAGTGACTTAGATACACCAATCACTACTATTCCGGGTATTGGTCCTATATTAGGTGCCACCATATTAAGCGAGATTGGGGATATAGACCGCTTTGACAAGCCTTCTAAACTTGTGGCTTATGCCGGTATTGATGCCACTATTTCTCAATCAGGTCAATACGAATCAACTGGTATGTCTATGTCCAAACGTGGCTCCTCCCATCTACGTAGAGCATTATTTCAAGCGGCTATTACTGCTTATAAACATGATCCTGTATTAAAAGCTTTTTATGAAAAGAAACGAAATCAAGGAAAACACTATTATGTTTGTATAGGAGCTGTAGCTAGGAAGTTGTGTTATATTGTCTATGCCATTCTAAAGAGTAATAAACCCTATAAAATTCCTCCATTCCCCTGCCAGAGATAACTTTTTTATTTTTTGAGACTTCTCAAGGTTTATTTAAGTTACCCTTTTTTAGGGTAAACACTCTTCATTTATATTGTATTTCACGCTTGACATTTCATAGTTGGTCTTTCAATGATTA
>NZ_NADT01000115.1:0-2144 GCF_003264205.1 Bacillus sp. SRB_8
ATTGCATCCAACCCAATTCTCCTAATATAAAAAAAAAAAAAAAAAAAAAAAAAAATAAAAAAAAATAAAAAAAAAGAGGTTAAAACATCCAAAAAAAAAAAAAAAAAAAAAAAACTAGATCCACACTAGTTTTTTACATAATCACTTATTATCGGAAATTACTTTTAAAAGTTTCTCCAATTCTTGTTCTCCATCTTAAAAAGTTTTCTATTTATAAGAATTGAATTAAATATTATTTGTCTGTTTTCTCTTTATGTTTAACAAACACCAAACTAAATAGCCCAATAAATAACCATCTACAATAGAAAGTCCTAGACTTATTAATAGATTCCAACCTAAATGAAGAGAAACCAATAAAGAAAGTAATCCTCCAACTATGCCACCTAAAACACCGATCGTAAATTTCATCTTATCAGTCATATGTGTCCTCCATATAATCAATAAATTTCATACCAAAATTATATATTACTAATTAAAAATATACAATTTTATGTAATTTTTTCTTAATATTGTATTTATGTGAAATTGACATAACACCACTTATCAGCAGTCCATGTATCTAGAAACCTAGAAAAGTTTCTTCAGAAGATCTGAAGAGGTTTTTTGTTCATATAGGGAACCCGCTACATGCCCCTATTGGATTAACTATATTAGTAAAAAAAGAAAAACAAACAAATGCAATTACACTATTACTTATTATCATTTATTTACAAGAAGTTATTAATTTTAATGCATCTTTCATTCTGTTTTTTTTCGACTACCTCCAATAATTATACCAATGGCTAATCCAATAATCATACCAATAACTAAATCCACAAGTATCCTCCCATATAGGGGTCCCACCAACTTTTTAACCCTTTTATACATTAAGATATTTTCTACCATGTAATGATACGTAATCACCTAAATCTGTTCATTTTGTATCATTAACAAGAAATGTTGGGGGTACCCCACTTTTATATATTTTATACAACCCTAGTTACCATAAGTCCCGTTATTGGAAGTAAAGCAAACACCTCCTGTTCCGAGAGAGGTTTGCTTTACTTCTGTTTGTTATCTTCTAAAAGTTTGATAATCTGTTCATTCTGTTTAACCTGTTGCTCGGAGTTATTTCTAATCAGTCGAAGATTGTCCCAAATCAGAATGAGAAACACGAGTAGAATCATTGCGATCAATATAGAAAGCATAATATCTCTCCCTTTTTTCTAATTGTACCATTCAGAAGAAATGATTTGATACAAAAAATGGATGTATATTCCATACATGTCAGATTAACATAACGTCTCATTATCGGTAGCAAATAAAAAGCGAAATCTATTGATATAACTAGGATTTCGCTTTTTACTTATTTATCATCCTATGCATGATTTTATACATGGTTGATATAGCGGGGATTCTAGGGATCCTTGCTATTCTTTTTTTGCATAAAATCTTGTATAACATTCCTATAAAAACCAATGACGAGATTTGTCATTGGTCTTTATTTGTATTTTAAATGTATATCCCGTATCGAAAACGCTCCATTTTGATGCTTTTTTGATTTGTTTTGCTATACTTGATTGATTTTTTAAAAGCTTTTATTAAAGGGGAATGACTGCAACCCTGTTACTACCACTAGAAAGAGAGACGAATTAAATGGGATTTCATGTAGATTTAAAAGAATTCAATGAAGTACTGGCCAAACTCCAAAAAGACACCAGTAAAACAAATAATCAACTTGAACAAGCCCAAAGAGCATTGAATGGTATTATCCAGGCCGATGCCATGCAGGGTGCAACAGGAAATGCGATTGTCAACGACATCAATAATAACCAAAGTGCAGTTGTGACTGGGTTGAAAGTTACCAATGAATTTCTCATTGCGGAAATGTTGACAACTTTAAAGGAATTTCAGTCAACAACGGGAGAAAGTGATGAGAATGCGGTTATTCTGGAAGATGCATTACTGCAAACACAAAACAAACTTTCCAATCTCCAACCCAAGAAACATGAAATGGATAGTCGCATCTCTAATATTTACAACAGCGTGAACGATTTGATTTCATTGAGTATGCCGAGAAGCCAGTTTGATGAAAAACTGGTTGCAGCCAGTAAAGAACTAGAGGATACGATTCAAAAAGTACAGCAATTTGAAAGCAAAAAAGC
>NZ_NADT01000116.1:0-6292 GCF_003264205.1 Bacillus sp. SRB_8
CCTAAGTATTTGCACCAGAACCCTAAAAAGCCATTGTTAAAGTTACTGAACTTGTCGTATAAAAGTTCTAATGACTAAAATAGTAAGATTAAATACCTCATACTGATAATAGGTATTTTTATTTGTCTTGTTGTAACATTCACGGCAAAGTTATGCTTCCTTTAGTGGCAACTTTATGAGTAAAGTTACATTGGAGTAGTATTAATATTATGGGGTATATAGAATGAAAACGGATGATGCATTCGTAGGAAAAACGCAAACAAGAAAAATTTTTTTAAATTTATTGATTCTTGGACAGGCTTTTGGAATAGGACAATTATTAGGCGGCATTCTGTGTATTATTTTAGGAATCGTATCCTTTATAATTAAATAATTTGTAAGTAAAAGGAGCTAACATATATAGTTTAGCTCCTTTTGTTGTTATTAAGTCCTTTGGAAAGACTGCTAATTTTTTCTAGAAATAAACCTAGTTCTTCTTTATGTTTGCCAATCTTTTTTCATGTATTGAATGGCTTGAGACAGATACACAGTGTTCCATATACTGATTGCATTGATAATTATGTTTAATACATTAGCACGCTGTAATTGAAACGATTAAAGGTAAGAAGATTCCATTCTGGAGCATATTAAAATATATAATAAATACATGCTAAAAAAGGAACCATATATGTTTTTTAATTTTATAAAGCAAAAAATATAGAGTGAATTTGGATATTTTTTGAATTAAATACAAAGGAAGGCTGCATAAACTGGCATTTTTTTCTCACATATCTCAAAAAGCAAGAATACTCTTTGTTTTGAGATATGAAACATTTTTAGCTTAGAATTAAAACTTGCTATCTATTAAAATATTAATCCAGTAATATAAATCTTAAATAACAGAAATAAATCTTTTTTAGTAAAAGATTCTGTGGCCAACCTAGATCGGTTTAATTCATGACGTTATCCATAACACAGATCTGAAAAACAAGAAAATTCCCTTTTTCATCTCAATGACATAAGAATACTATTCATTTTGAGATAAAGATTTGATGAAATTTTTAACTACCTATAATATATCTTATGTAAACTAATTTAAAGTAAGTTATGGTAAACATTGGTGTATCAAGTATTTTTGTCTAGCAACACAATACATGCCTCTCTTCATATAATTAATAGGCCCAATTCTTTTTGCAACATAATTTTTTCTATTAAGAAACTTTGTAATAGAACCTCTTTTTAGGTTCTAGTGTGAAAATAAAAGGATGTGATAATTGTTTTTTTCTGTACATCACAAAAAATCAATTATCAGATTCACCTTTAAACATTCTTAAGTATAATAACAATACAATTATACCAACGATAATTATCATTGCTTACAATCAATTCTGATGAGTATTTTGTAATTTCAATAAAAATCTCGTATGAAAATGTATTTTTGCTCATACATTTCAGATAATTGGAATCATGCTAGAATATAATCGTCTGATTTATCTGATTAATAAAATGTACTTCTATTTTTAAAACATTTGTTGATTATTGCAACAAAAAGAGAACCACTAGAAGTACAGTAGTTCTCTTTGAACTGTTATCTTCTTAATGTGATAAAGATTTTAGCTTTTATACAACATATGTTGATTAATTTTATCTCGGATTGCGCTTGCAATAAATTCTTCAATAGAACTGTTCGTTTCATTTACAATCTTTGTGATTGTATGGTATTCATTGTTTGTAATCGTTACTGACTTAGTCACACTGCTGCTATCTAAATACACGCTATTATTAACACGTCTTGTTAATTTTCCTTCTATTATATACGGGCTTAAACAATCAATCCATTCTACCTGCATTTGCATTGGTAATTGAATAATAGATTGACGAACATCAAAATACCAGAATTCATCTTCTTCAGAAACCTTTATATTTCGTGGTGATACATACTGTAGTACCAAATCAATTATTTGAAAAACATTACTACGTAATTGATCTGATTTAGGAAAACGAAATTTGACAAACCTTTGATGATGGCTTCTTGGTTTATCGGATAGAACATATGAAGGTTCATACCCCCTTTTTAGTGCATCTTCTAGTGTCATATTGTTTCCAAACTCATCAATAAGCACAATATCCCCGCGCTTCGGAATAGATATAATGCGTGCTAATTTATTACCTTCCATAAATTTTTGGAACAATACTACATTATACTTTTGTGAGAATGTATATAGAGTATTGGTCTGATCCAATTGCTGTACCAATCCATTTATTTCTTCCTCATGTACAAATTTAGTCTCACGATTACGATGTTTCTGTATAGAACAAGTCAAATCCCCTTGTTCTATCCACTTTTCAAGTTGATACATGCTCACATTATAATCTTTGGCTGCCTGATATAAGGTAATTCCTTCTGTCTCACGATCTTCTTTCAACTTTTCTATGTCTTCTCGCTTAAATAAAAAGCTACCATCTAAACGCCAAGTCTCTCGATTAATTGGATTTAATTGTTCTTGTTTCATAAGAGTAGTAAAAATGAAGCTACTAATTCCTAAATAAGCTTTTACTTCATTCGTATTCATATTCATATTCATTTCTTGTCTTTCAAACATATCTTTTCCTCCTATGTGTAAACTTCTGTTATCTGAAATCAATAATTTTATTATGTAAAGTTAAATTTCTAAAATATATAGTGCAAATTAATTATAACACAATCAATACTTAATTTATTTCTAAATATATATGAAATTAAAATTCAATTTCTAATTAAATTACCTTTTATATAATTAGAAATTATATAAAAGGTAATTTAAAAAAATAAATAGATAATAACCATAGAAAATGTGAGTTTTTCTATGGTTATATAACACTTTCATTTTTATAAAATTTAATTTTGATATGTAAATAATTTTGAATGTAATTCAGTTATAATAATAGATACAAAAGAAATTAATAAGGAGTTGAATGACAATGAAATTTGAATTGATTACAATACATAGTGAAACTTCTTTAGAAAATATAGAGAAACAAAAACAAAATTTCGCAAACATAATTGCATTATGGAATCGTGATTATATAAATGAAGCTGAATTTAAAAAGGAAAATAACGAAAGAGAAGATTCATATACATATGAGGGATTTTCAGATGAAGAAATATTGTACTACTACTTAAATCGGCAAACACATTTTGACCAAGAAAAACGTATAAAGGATGCATCCAGGACTCTATATGCACGTGATCTAAGCCAGTTCTATTTTTTCATCAAACAAAGCACAGAATTTCTGCAGCAAGATGTTAAAGATTATGTAATTGGCCAAGTTTGGAGGAACTTAAGAAAACGACATATCCGAAACTACCAAAAGTGGTTATCCCAGGAGGCAATCTCCTATCAATCAAAAGAAAAGTACAAAGTATCTACGATTAGTAGAAAACTTGGTGTAATCCGCTCTTACTTGAAATGGATGTATGAAATTCAATATATCCAGGAACCTCTTCATGTAGAGATTCTAAGTACGACCGTTAATAAACAACATAAACCAAAACGCGAGTTATCATATGAGGAAGTGAAGCATCTGCTTCATTACTATAAGGACAATGAAATCAATTACGCTTTATTATCGGTCCTGGCTACTACGGGATTACGTGTTGCAGAAGTCGCTCATGCCAAATGGGAAGATCTTGAGTATGACGCTATACGTGGACGTTACTATTTAACAGTTGATACAAAGGGAGATAATGAACGGATTGTTTCTATTAATAAGGACATTTTTAATCGTATTGTTGCATTTCGAATCCGGAGAAGGTTACCTGTAAACATTGGGACTAAAAATGGTGGGACTATATTTCAAACAAAGAACCATACTGCTTATAGAGAGAATTACTTGTCACAATATATTTCTAAAATTATTAAGGATACCAAGTTACTTTTTACAGAGAATATACGAATTACCCCTCACTTCTTTAGACATTTTTATGTACAGTACTTATATGATTATAAGGGGCTAGCACCTCATGTCATAGCAGCTGCAGTTGGCCATAAAAATGATAGAACTACAAAAGAAAATTACTTGAAGCAAAGACTTACAAAGGATAATGATGTAGGAAATTTAATCGGTGATGATGAATTTTAATATGTAATTAATATATAATAAATTCGAGATAGGACAAGGTTAAACAAATATCCCGTTTCACCTTGTCCGTTTGAATTGTTTTAAATATTTATACTGCATAGACTTCAATTTTTGTAGGATTAGAAAAGCGGCGTTCTAATTCTTTTTTGATTTTTTCAATCGCAAAGAAAGCTGAAGATGCATATACAGTAATCACTTTTTTTATAAAAGTATTACCTGTTATTAAAATGTATCTTACTGAATATGATGAAATCATACTCTCACCCTTTCATATATCTATTGTGTTTAAGATATATGCCGATAGGTGTGGATATATTCTCAAAAAATATAAAGTGATATTGTGAGCAGAATGAAAAATATCAAAAAGTTGATTTAGAAAAAGCACTGCCAAAGTCTTCAGCAATGCCTTTCGATTAGACGTACTAGGATAATGAGCGTCTACTTTCTTCTATACGTTTGCTCATGAATAGAATACAAATTTGTATTTAACATAGGTTCTGTATGTACTTTTTTAGCATAATATCGATATAATTCTATCTCTCTATCAAATTTAAAGTTTCACTTCGAAGTGTACTATTATCTTTAAATATTCCTTTATATGACGAAGTTATAGTCATTGAACCAGGTTTTTTCACACCTCTCATTGTCATACACATATGCTCAGCTTCAATTACTACAATTACTCCTTTTGGCTCTAAAGTTTCAAAAATTACATTTGCTAATTCATTGGTTATTCTTTCCTGCAACTGTGGTCTTTTGCATATGGTTTCTAAAGCTCTAGCTAATTTGCTTAACCCAGTTACTTTTCCATTATTAGGAATATAACCTATGTGGGCCCTTCCAAAAAAAGGTACCAAATGATGTTCACACATAGAATAGAACGGAATTTCTTTAACTAATACCAATTCTTCATGATTTTCATTAAATATTTTTAACAAATGTTCAGAAGGGTTTTGACCTAAACCTTGAAAAACTTCCTTATACATTTTTGCTACTCGCTTTGGGGTTTCCAAAATACCTTCCCTATTAATATCTTCTCCAATTGCTTCAAGAATCATTTTTACTGCTACTTCAATTTTGTCAGTATCAATTTCTACACTTTGGATTGTTTTTAAGCTCATATATTATTTCCACCTTATCAATTTATTCATAAAATGCTCTTATTTATACGCCTCGTTTATTTCCCCATACTAAAGCATGAAGTTGAGGTAATACTTTTGCATCATTCATTTCTTTACACTGTACAGCTTTTTCAATCAACCGTTCATATTTCTGTAATAAGTTTTTAATAAGCGCTGCATCATCCACCGTTTTCGTATCATCGTTCCCAACTTGTAAGAAAAATGGTACTTGCGGATATCGCTTGTGCACCTTTACTGCATATTCAAAATCGTAATCTTCAAATACAACTACTTTTAAACTAAAATCTTTTCTTTCTAATTTATGAATAACAGAATCTAGCATCGTAAAATCTGTTTTCATCTTCGAACTTGGTGGTTTAGGCGAAATTGTCACTTCTTCAATTTGAAGTAACCATTCTTGCCACTTACTCCCTTGCGTCTCAATCGCTGTACGAATTCCATTCTCTTTTAATACAGTAAGAAGAAACTGAATATTTTTCAGCAAAACGGGATTCCCACCTGAAATTGTAACGTGAGAAAAATTTTCTCCACCAATTTCAACAAGTTCATTCCAAATTTCTTCTGGCGCCATTTGTCTAACTTGTTCTTTTGCTGAGCCATCCCATGTAAAGGCTGAATCGCACCAAGAGCAGCTATAGTCACAACCTGCTGTGCGAATGAACATCGTTTTTTGTCCGATAACCATTCCTTCTCCTTGAATGGTTGGGCCAAATATCTCCAACACAGGAATCTTACTCATCGAGTATCCACTCCCGTCTTACTTCTGCATAACTCGTTGGTGTTTCAAAGAGACGTACGAATTCGACACGAGCTCCTTTATATTCTTCTGCTCGATTCCCTTTTGTTAATGCTTCCGCCATCTTTTCATAAATCCAAACAACCATATTTTCCGCAGTCGTATTCATCACTGGTAATGTCTCATTTAAATAGCGATGATCCAAATAAATCTCTATTTCGTTTTTCCAAATTTCTTTTATATCTCCAAAGTGGTTCTGCTGCAAAGTTTGAAAAAGCATAAACAGGTTGATAAATGAGGAACAATGTTTAGG
>NZ_NADT01000117.1:0-1577 GCF_003264205.1 Bacillus sp. SRB_8
ATTGCAAATTCCGAGTTCGGCGCGCCAGCAAATACAACCGATCCGTTTTTTGGCAATTTTACTTTATTATTGCCGCTCACAACGGTAAAATTGACGCATACTCCCTTCTCATCATACACCGCGAATGAACTCTTCGATGACAACGTCACGCTCATCGTTTTCCCTGCTGTCGCTTGTGGGATCGTAAACCATTTCGCATGCCCATTTGCTTGTAGTGTAACTTTGGATGATTGGCCTGCATCAAGCGGTTTTACGTTGGATCCACTTACATATAACAATCCGGCCATCTCCATATATTCACTGCCGCCTTCTGTATAGAAATGAGTTTCCGTCGTATCACGGCCATTCATCACGGGGATCTGGAGCTGATGCGCCGCGGTGTTCGGACCTGTAATTTTTCTGCCGTCCCAATAGCCCTCCAGGCCTTCCTTGCGAGTAATTTGTGTGGTAATAAGTTTCGGTTGAACGAGATAGAACTTGACGCCTTCCCGCTTCGCCCATGCGGCAGCGGTTTTCTTCGATAGCACGTTGTCTTCTAGTTTCTCGGCTAAATAGTGAGTCATCACATTTTGCCCTAAGCCTGGCGTCGATTTATATGTGCTCACCTTCAAATAAGTGCTTCCATTCTTCTCAGTGACGAAGTTGAGCTTGGAAGTACCCTTCTCATTAATAAAGCTTCCATTCGCAGTATATACATATTTTTCTTCTCGATTAGATGGTAAGAACAGTTCTCCATTCTTCGTAATTTCTATTTTGAAATGACTTTCGCTATTGCCGTAAAAGCCCGCTTTCTTCGTCACGTCTTGAGGCATCTTGGCCTTGACCGGCTTGCCAAAGGATTTGTTTGGCTTGATGTCCTTAATTGTGCCCTTCTCTTTAAGCGCGGCGAGCAGTAATTCAGTTGCCAGTAGTTGATTTGTAGAGCTTTGGCCGCCGGATGACAACACAGCCACTGCCATCTTCTGTTCCGGAAGCACGACCAGTATAGCATGTTGCAGTGTTGTATCGCCGCCCTTAGCCATGCTTTTTATCCCATATTCACTGAATGGGTATAGTTTCACACTATCCCAGCCAAGACCATAGTTGAAAATATTACCTCCATCCCCCGGCCACATTCCTTTTTTATATTCCTCTTGCTCCATCGCCTTGACTGCCTTATCAGAGAGGATCCCTTTTCCCTGTCCCATAAATAATTGTGAGAATCGTACCATATCTTCTGCCGTGGAAGAGATCCCTCCCGAACCAATCACATTCACCGATTCAATGGGAAGCTTCCCTTGGTACGCCGGAAAATAGAGTCCAGCCCGCTTATCGTCTTCCCATTTGTCCTGCGGCGTTTTCGTATGATTCAGCTGTAAGGGTTCTGTAAACCGTTGATGTATAAATTCGGTAAAGCTCATACCGCTGACTCTTTCCACCAAAATCTCGGCCAGCGTAAAGCCGTCGTTGCAGTATACCGAGAACGCGCCAGGATCCGCCTTCAAGCTTTGGTTGGACAATTGCCGCATCAAGACATCATGGGCATAGGTATCATTATCGTTAAATAAAAATGCATTACTTAACGTGGAACCTTGCAA
>NZ_NADT01000118.1:0-1763 GCF_003264205.1 Bacillus sp. SRB_8
CGCCGAACTCGGAATTTGCAATTACGTTGAACTAGCTACAATTCAAGATGGATTTCAACAAAACCAGTACGACACAGGAACGTTGTTTTGCTGGTTTTGTTTGTATTTACGTATTATCTTTAAGAAGAGAGTTTCAACGAATAATATCACGCTCAAACTCTGCAAAAACAGCTATCATACCAAATCAGGGCAATCATCATTTGCTCCATTAATCTTCTTGATGTAAATACGTTCGCAGCCGGTATTATGATGTACAAGCCCTATACGATACAGGAATTATCCAAGGTGTTTCAGCTACTAAGTTTACGCCATATGGCACACTCACACGTCAACAGGCTGCACTTATGTTAGAACGAACTCTAGAATATCTAGGTGTAGAAAAAGAGTCAAATATAGGGCTCTACCCCATCGCTATCAAGCTAAGAAAAGTAAATACCCCCAGAACGAAATTTTGTGCTAACTTGTAGCAAAAAAGCTCATTTTTTTGTTTTGGGGTAATTCTGAATTCTTAAGTTGATTGGCATGTGGCGGTACCCCTGATAGGGCATGCGATAAAGTGCTATTAAATTCGAGGAAGCCAAAGTATAAAAGGGGCATTTATTGCAGCTCGAATATCTTTTACTGATTTATTGCATATAAAAGTAGCTGCACAAAAGTACAGCCACTCTTTTCTTGAAAACATTATTAGAAAAGATCAAAAGGTATACGTACCTTTTGAAGTGTTAGAATACTCCTGAAGAAATAAATAATTCTAATTATAAAGGGCAGTTAATATTAATTCGTTTTTGGTATAGGTTTTGATCATTATAAATCCAATTTTTCTAGTTTTGGGACGTTTCATTTACAGAAGATAGGTAATAACAAAATTTTCTCAATAAGGAATTTACTGCTTTTAATATAATTTTTTAACAATTCATGGTATATCTGTATTAAGGGGACCTTTTCGGTTGATTAGGGAGAAAGATTATAAAAATGATATGGGAGGAACAAAAAATGTCATTGAAAAAGAAATTAGGTGTTGGAGTGGTTTCAGCTGCTCTGGGTTTATCTTTAATTGGTGGGGGAACATATGCATATTTTAGCGATCAAGTGGTAACAAAAAATTCATTTGCTGCAGGTACATTGGATTTAGCTATGCAGCCAACTACTTCACTTAACTTAGAAAATTTAAAACCTGGGGACAAAATATTAAAGAAATTCAATTTAAAAAATAGTGGTACATTAGATATTAAAGATATCATGATGAAAATAGACTATACTGTAAACGATTTAAAACAAAATAACACTACAGAAGATTTAGGTAAACATATTAAAGTACAATTTCTTTGGGATTGGGATCCTGCAAAAAGCCCTGTATACGAGACAACTCTTGCAGAACTAAAATCACAAAGCCCAGAGATTGCCTCCAAAAAAGTATTTCATTCTAAGTGGACTGAAACAGGAGGATTAAAACCTGGGAAAATGGATTGGTTTTGGATAAAGTTTATATTTGAAGACAACGGAACAGATCAAAACGTGTTCCAAGGGGATAGTATTGCGCTAAAAATGGAGTTCCAAGCCAATCAAACAGATGGACAAGAAAGATAAATGTAAGAGCATAATACTGGTAAAAAGTAAAACTGAGCTTATGCCTTTTAATAATTTAAAAGAATGATTACTACATATCGGTTCGGGTGCAAAAATCGCAAGACTCTTGCAAGTAATCTCCTAAACTTGGACATACTGATAGTATGACTCTAAAAAAGGTGCGTGATCAGTATGGA
>NZ_NADT01000012.1:0-131 GCF_003264205.1 Bacillus sp. SRB_8
AACTCTTGAATCGCTACAGGCTGCTTGTTTATCTCTTGATTTACTTAGATAAAAATCAATGGTGTTCCCTTCGGAATCTACAGCACGATATAAATACATCCATTGACCCTTTACTTTGATATAGGTTTCAT
>NZ_NADT01000012.1:244-1048 GCF_003264205.1 Bacillus sp. SRB_8
TACGAAAGCTCAAATTGTACCGCAGGTGCCATCTTACTGTTAATAAGATCAGTTCAGGCTGATAATGTTTCCACTTGAATAGATTTTGCTTTTCCATACCAATCACATCCTTTTTTAAAGTACTAGTATCAGTATGTCCAAGTTTGATAGACCTTTTTCATATACTTCAAAGTTTTTGCACCAGAACCAATATTTGTTTGTATTCACTTAAAGGAATAGCACCAATGTTCATCAAGTTAATTTTACTTTTATAAATCATGTATATATGTATTATTAATAAAGAGGTGAAAAAATGGGAAAGAAGAGAATAGTATTTTTATTTTTAGGCTTTTTAATTCTTTTTGTTGTATTTTGGTATTCAAAAGGATACAGCGACAAATACATACAATGGGGTGATACAGTAAAGTCTGTTGATACAAATATACTTGAAAGAAATAATATTCCATATAAAGTTAAAAACAACAAAGTATATATCCCTGAAGATGCCTTTAACAAGGCTATAATGTGTTGTTCTTAGCTCCTCTGCACATTCTTTGGGGATGGGAGGCTTAATTGAAATAAAATTGTATATTAGAGGCAGCACCACATCCCCATCAACTTAAAAACTACCCTAAAACCAAAAAGAGTCCTAAATTAATAGGACTCTTTTTTTACTTTTCTCGAATACAAACTTTTGAATAGAAGTTTACTTTCAGTGATAGGAATAGCACAACATGCCCATCAACCTAATATTATGGAGTACCTCCAAAAAAATTCACCTCAGATACAACTACACTAGTGTAGTTGTATATATTTACATAACAA
>NZ_NADT01000119.1:0-301 GCF_003264205.1 Bacillus sp. SRB_8
GCCAGATACTCATAGTTGTGGTGCACAACACAACCATGAATCGGACTCTAATCAACGCGGTGGGTTGGACTCCGAGGATCTATCAACCTAGTGCTCTGATACCAAGTTTATCACGACCCAAGCCTAGGGCCTAGACGTGACCGGCGAATGGGGAACCCGAAGGAACCCCAAACAAGCCTCATAGCGTATCATTACACATCCTTGGTCGCGGAAGCAATTAAAATGACCATAAGCGATAAGCATAATCAAGGGGCAAATCGGGACTAAGGGAGCAAGAGAAAAAAAGAAGAATGATACATAA
>NZ_NADT01000120.1:0-141 GCF_003264205.1 Bacillus sp. SRB_8
CAAGTCCTCTAGTCGGCACCAGTTTTTAATTGTACGAGCCATTAGCTCAGTTGGTAGAGCATCTGACTTTTAATCAGAGGGTCGAAGGTTCGAATCCTTCATGGCTCACCATTTTAATGAAATATGCGGGTGTGGCGGAAT
>NZ_NADT01000120.1:374-630 GCF_003264205.1 Bacillus sp. SRB_8
ACTCCTCTCGGGCGCGTTTTTTTCGGGAAGTGGCTCAGCTTGGTAGAGCACCTGGTTTGGGACCAGGGGGTCGCAGGTTCAAATCCTGTCTTCCCGATACTTGTTTGGGGCCTTAGCTCAGCTGGGAGAGCGCCTGCCTTGCACGCAGGAGGTCAGCGGTTCGATCCCGCTAGGCTCCACCAAAAAAGTTCTTTGAAAACTGAACGAAACAAACAACGTGAACGTCAATTTTTATTTTTAGATGCTAGACAAACTA
>NZ_NADT01000121.1:0-390 GCF_003264205.1 Bacillus sp. SRB_8
AGGCGTAACAAGGTAGCCGTATCGGAAGGTGCGGCTGGATCACCTCCTTTCTATGGAGAATTGATGAACACTGTTCATCAATATAAGTTTCCGTGTTTCGTTTTCGTTTAGTTTTGAGAGTTCAATATAAGTATTGACTCTTAAATAGGAATATAATATAAATAAATTCCGCAATTTGTATGGGCCTATAGCTCAGCTGGTTAGAGCGCACGCCTGATAAGCGTGAGGTCGATGGTTCGAGTCCATTTAGGCCCACCATACATTTTACGGGGCCTTAGCTCAGCTGGGAGAGCGCCTGCCTTGCACGCAGGAGGTCAGCGGTTCGATCCCGCTAGGCTCCACCAAAAAGCTATTTTATATAGCAAATGGTATGTTCTTTGAAAACTAGAT
>NZ_NADT01000122.1:0-373 GCF_003264205.1 Bacillus sp. SRB_8
TCAATGTCTTCATACCTATTGAACGCACTATTGTAGCCATTTATGAAATAGTATCTTTTATCGCCTATCATTTTCCAACCGGTATAGAAAACTCCATCTTCTAAACTATAATATGCCTGGGATTTCCCCTTTTTGTTGATCCCTGTTTTCCAAATCGAACCGTCTTTATTAAATACTAAACTTTTGTTTTCAAACGAAGCATAAACATCGCTGTCTATAGCTTCTCCATTTATCCTAGAAGCTCTCTCAAGTACGCCTTTGTCAGAAAAATGAAGAATGATATTTTGATCTTCTAGACGTATTTCCTTTTTATTTACATTGTAATTTTGGAAATAATAAATTTTACCATCTATATCTTTCAAGCCTTCTTTAA
>NZ_NADT01000123.1:0-365 GCF_003264205.1 Bacillus sp. SRB_8
AGAATGGAGCTTGTAAAAATAATCATTATGAAGATGATTACGAATTCAATGTTGACTTTTTGTCATCGGTAGAGATGATAGCTGTGTGGTGAGTATGAAATATCAAGCAACCACCTATACAATATGAATAGAGGAGAGGAATGCCTTATGAAAACACGTAGTCAAATTACATTTGCAAGTCTGGCTCTTTTAATAGCTGGAAGTTCCCTGTTATACACAACGCCAGCCTCAATTGTAAAAGCAGAGCCCACTCAAAATGTATCTAGTTCGTTACAAACAAATACTCAACGAGATCGTACTTCCGTCAAGCAAGCAATGCGGGATACATTGCAACTTGGATACCCGGGGATACTTGCTAAAACTTC
>NZ_NADT01000124.1:0-347 GCF_003264205.1 Bacillus sp. SRB_8
GTCCTTGTCCTCGCAGTGATTCGTTGTCCATAAGGACTGTTTTTCGTAATTCCTGGGCAACAGTTTCGGTTTGAAGCGTTCCCTGCCCGGGTAGAGTAGTCGATCATCTTGAGTTGTAGATCGGCTATCGGGATGAGCCGCTTCCTTGGGTAAGGCTCCGTTCCTTAGCCCTCCGCTTCCTCCCTTGGCGGCAGCAGATCGTAGAACATCACCTTCACTTACCCTCATCACGAGCACCATCTCGAGATACGTGACTCGCGCAGTAAATAGCGGAGTGTTGCTTTAAGGTGATCTTTTACGTATCCACGTCCATTGATTTTCAAATCTAACTTTTGAACTTATAAATA
>NZ_NADT01000125.1:0-334 GCF_003264205.1 Bacillus sp. SRB_8
TGCTTCCAGTGACTCCATCGCCTCTGCAAATGTGGTTGGTAGTCGAACTGCACGGTTAATTTCATAGACGAACTCGTCAATGATTTCCATGGGATTTTGGCTTTGCGGATGATTTTCGCGCGTGCTCCCTTCGTTGAATGTGATGTCGCGTCTGATGAGTACTTTCTTGTCTCTGACGCGTTCTACAACGTATCCCTTTTGGTAATATGGGTATCCTAAGAAAATACACTTTTCCGCTGTTGGATCAATACTAGTCCTAAATGAACTGTCAATGTGTGTCCAGGCAACGCATCCAAATGGGCGCATGTTATCGACCGCAGGAACTTGATTTTTC
>NZ_NADT01000013.1:0-703 GCF_003264205.1 Bacillus sp. SRB_8
AACTCTTGAATCGCTACAGGGTAGGCAGGGTTCTTATCTACTGTTATCACACGTGGTTTAGACACGTACGAAAAAGCGCTTGGCTGCTTGTTTATCTCTTGATTTACTTAGATAAAAATCAATGGTGTTCCCTTCGGAATCTACAGCACGATATAAATACATCCATTGACCTTTTACTTTGATATAGGTTTCATCAACTCTCCATGAGTCATTTGTTGATTTAAGATGATATCGTACTTTCTCTTCTAATTGGGGCCCATATTGATGAACCCAACGCATAATGGTTGTGTGAGCGATTGATACTCCTCGTTCTTCCATCATTTCCACCAGGTTACGAAAGCTCAAATTGTACCATATATTTACATAACAAATAAGAAACATAAAACATATAACACCAAGTAGAAGAAACCTAATATTCCGCCTATAGCTAGTACCTGTTTAACCCAGCTCTTGAATTTCAGATTACTGTCAATAATCGCTTGCACTCTTTCCATAGTCGTTTCCTCCTATTAAGGAGAACCCTTAAAGACTCTCACCTCGCTATGGTACCATTAAAGAATGACTAATAGATGTCTAATTTTTGTCTAAATGTATAACATTGCCCTATATGCAATATTGCATATAAAAATATATTGATATAATTATAAGTGCTTACTATAATAAAAGCATAAAGATAAATAACATCTTAGCAACAACAAAAGAG
>NZ_NADT01000126.1:0-812 GCF_003264205.1 Bacillus sp. SRB_8
TTGTGGGATCGAGCTTAGCGCGCAGTTTGGCACCGTAACCCGGCTTCCGGTTCATCCCGCATCGCCAGTTCTGCTTACCAAAAATGGCCCACTAAGAATCCGAGATTTCCATGGAAGGTCACCGAAGCAACGACCCATTTCTTACCCATTTAAAGTTTGAGAATAGGTTCAGAGCATTTTGCCCCAAAGGCCTCTAATCATTAGCTTAACCTGATAAAACTCGCTAATGGATTCCAGCTATCCTGAGGGAAACTTCGGAGGGAACCAGCTACTAGATAGATCGAATAGTCTTTCGCCCCTATACTCAAGTCAGACGAACGATTTGCACGTCAGTATCGCTGCGGACCTCCACCAGAGTTTCCTCTGGCTTCGCCCCGCTCAGGCATAGTTCACCATCTTTCGGGTCCCGACAGGTATGCTCACACTCGAACCCTTCTCAGAAGATCAAGGTCGGTCGGCGGTGCACCCCTCAGGGGGATCCCACCAATCAGCTTCCTTACGCCTTACGGGTTTACTCGCCCGTTGACTCGCACACATGTAAGACTCCTTGGTCCGTGTTTCAAGACGGGTGAATGACGACCATTTCGTCAGAATCCCCAACATGCTAATGGGGAACCCCCACCGGGTGCCGAGTGGACGCCGAGACGGAGCATTGCTCCCCAACGACGCCACCCAGGCAGCGGCAGGACCCCACAGCTTAGAGCGCATGTTTCGGCACCTGAGTCCAGGACGATTTAGCAGTTCCGGCCTATAAGATCTCAGGGCTTGCACCCCGAGCCACCTTGCCGGCACCGTTTTCGATCGAACCAAAC
>NZ_NADT01000127.1:0-400 GCF_003264205.1 Bacillus sp. SRB_8
CCGAGTTACTACGTATGAAGTCTTGTTCAAACAGGTTCCGAATTTTAACTACCTTAGAACATTCGGCTGTGTCGCCTACAGATTGCTTCAGTCCAACGAACGGAAAAAGATACAGCCTCGAGCACAGAAACTAATTCACATTGGCTACACACAGAATCAAAAGGCTTATTTGCTGTACGATCCCATATCTCAAAAAGAATATTCCAGTCGAGATGTCGAGTTCGACGAATACTCCTTTGATTACGGATTTCAAAGAGAAAGTTCAGATTCCAGAAATACCATCTCCCCCTGTTTTGAAAGCAGCTTCCGCTCTGACATGGAACCCCATGTTCAAATTTCGAATGAAAACAATGCAGCTGATTCCATCATATCCAAAAATGTCAGCAATAATAACAATAAA
>NZ_NADT01000128.1:0-274 GCF_003264205.1 Bacillus sp. SRB_8
CGATACCAGCACGTTGGGAGAAGCCTTTGATCACCAAACGGGCTTTGAACTTTCGAATACCACCATCTCCGGTCAGATTAGGCTTGGTATTGAAGACCCATTTGCAGGCGATTGCTTTACGGTCTGGAGGTAGTTCTTGCAACGTCCATGTGTCAAATTCGAGCATCTGCTTGTATTCAACCTGCATAGCATCATACCAATGGCCAGCTTCAGGTCCGTTCAGGGCTTCTGGGACTGTTTGTGGTACGGTAACAGAAGCAATTGTGAGAGATGC
>NZ_NADT01000129.1:0-350 GCF_003264205.1 Bacillus sp. SRB_8
TCACCACTGATGCTGCTGAACTGAAGATCGGGAACCGATCTAAGCGTGATCTGAATGCTGAGGACCTGAACCTACATCACGAGAAGATGTAGCGCAGAGTATGCGTCAGTACTTGAAAGGTACTGAGCATGCAGGATAGAGTAAAGCTGAAATAACATATAACTGAACAAAGCATACTAAGCAATGAAATAATCTGAACACGATATAGATACTGAAAATACTGAATACTGAGCTAACTGATGCAATGACCAATTTATAACATGCTGAGACTGAATACTGACTGTACTGAAATATGGTCAATGCAATAGAGTCTGACTGAACTGTGGGAGCTACTAATAACCGACATAAAA
>NZ_NADT01000130.1:0-293 GCF_003264205.1 Bacillus sp. SRB_8
GCGACATCCTCATGCCCAAGCTCGATGGCTACCAGACCTGCGCCATCATCAAACGCAATGCGCGTTTTGCCGATATCCCGGTGGTCATGCTTTCGTCCAAGGACGGCGTTTTCGATAAGGCACGCGGACGCATGGTGGGCTGCCAGGAATATCTCACCAAACCATTTACCAAAGACCAGTTGCTGCAGGCTGTGCAGCAATTTGGTAATCGAAATCAAGGAGCCATGTAATGCCCATTCAGAAAGTTCTGGTCGTTGACGACTCGAAAACCGAGTTGATGTTTTTGACCGACT
>NZ_NADT01000131.1:0-268 GCF_003264205.1 Bacillus sp. SRB_8
CTGAAATTGTGCATTTGAGTTTTGTGAGGTGTTGCTTGGATGAAAATCGATGAATTAATGTCTGAGAGTAATTCAAATTGTGTTTTTGAGTTTTGTGATTGGTTATTTTGATGAAAATCGATGAACGGAGAAAGTGTCAGAAAAGTGTCAGAGAACGTGTCAAAGAGAGTGTCAGAGAGCGAGTGAAATTTGCTTTTGAGTTTTGTGAGTTGTTGCTTTGATGAAAATCGATGAATCAATGTCTGAGAGTAATTCAAATTGTGTTTTT
>NZ_NADT01000132.1:0-380 GCF_003264205.1 Bacillus sp. SRB_8
GATTTCCCTACTTCCGCCTGGCCGCTACAAGTAGCTTGGGTATCCAATGAAGGAACCTATTAGACCAGCTGGATTCAGCAACATAATCTGTCCTAACGACCACACCGAATGGGACCTGCCCCCACCTGATTACATTGCCTATCCAGAGTTTCCGAGTTTACTGCAAGCAGCTCGCTCTCCCACATTCATTAGAGGCCACGTGGTCAGACCTTCGTGCTCAACATTCACTCTACTTTTCCGTATTGGATGCAACCTTGGGGGGTCTCCCAAAATTCCATCACTCACGGGGTTTCGAACTCATGTCCAACACTCACCCGGACATGCCTGCCACCAACAGGGACAGACAGGAACCAAGCTATCTAAGACGTCTCAGCATTAAT
>NZ_NADT01000133.1:0-245 GCF_003264205.1 Bacillus sp. SRB_8
GGGGCGTGTTGAAGTTCAAACCACGTCGCCAACCTGTCGTACTGGCCCATTGGCTGTACTGGCCCAAACTGGTCGTATTGGCCCACTGTCACGTACATCCGATATTGATGAAGACTCGACGCGGCCTCTTAATGAGCGGCCTCCTGAGGAGCAACCCTGTAGCGCAGCCTCTGTCGTGTGACGGATTTTGGCGCGCGATTAGCGCGCCTTTTTCCCGACAGAGAAATCGCGCGCCCTTTTTCGAC
>NZ_NADT01000134.1:0-383 GCF_003264205.1 Bacillus sp. SRB_8
GGTATTATAGTTTTAGGTGTTTAAATGGATTTTTGTGTGTAGGATTTCTTAGGATTCCATATGGTTTGGGGTTTAAGGTTTAGCCCTATGATTTAGAGTTTCTTAGGGTATTATATTATTTAGCGTTTAGGATTTCTTAGGGTTTGGTTTTTTTTAAGGGTTTTTAGGATTTAGGATTTTGGGCTTAAGATTTTCTAGGGTTTTATTAGGTTTAGAGGAATTTTTAGGTTTAGGGTTTTAAAGTGTTTAGGATTTTTATGGTTTGTTAACGATTAAGAGGATCTTAGATCGTACGGATGTTATAGGGTTTTTAGGGTTTACGGTTTTTAAAAGTGTTTTAGGGCTTTTTTTTTATTTCTTAAAGCATAGGGTTTCTTAAGGCT
>NZ_NADT01000014.1:0-3129 GCF_003264205.1 Bacillus sp. SRB_8
TGAAATGCACGTTTAATGTGTAATTGTTATACAACAAAGAAAAAAGCACGTAAGTTTATAGATACTTTATTGTATCTGATTAATTGTGTATCTAGTTGCAATTGCTATTTCTCCTAAAAGTAATATGCCAACTATTACTTCACCCGGTGTTGTCCAATTGAACATACTCTTCACCCCCTACTCTAATAATAGGGAGGAAAGATTACTAATATTTTAAAATTCAATTATATTAATGTTGATTTTAATTATATTTATTACAAAGAAAAGAGAATCCATTTGGATTCTCTTTTCTTGGCATATTTACAACATGGAGAATATTTACATGAGACAACTCTTTCAAAACTTTATTAGGGGAAAGTTTTAAAAAATGTCTTTATAACAATACTTACATAAATTACATATATAGTAAATTGATAGATTTTATACTAATTATTCTTAATATTTAATAAATTAAACTTTTGCCATACTAGGAGTACCCCAGCATTTCGAAAAAAACAAGCTAAGCAAATGTAGACAAGAAACAGCCAGATTTTACTCTGTTAAGAATAAGTCACCTCTTTTATATACAAAGGACGTAAGGATTGTAAATTGGTTAAATGTAATCCCTCAAAACTATATTCCCCAAAGAAATTGATGTGTTCCCAATGTAGAGAGCCTAACCCTATCAAAAAAGAAGATCCCCATTCAAAAATAGAGAAAGTAAACGATCGTTTATAAAGGTATACCTTTACGGACATAACTTGCATCCCTATAAAATCAAGGATTATCACGTTTATAAATACATCGGAAAACATTTATAAACGTTTGTTAAGTAGTTACAGCCTTTATAAACTTCCTAGCGTACACTTTTCTCGAAATGATATTGTAACCCCAAATAGGGTGTTTTTGCCCATCCCCTCGAAAAGGGGGAATAAGACAAATGGCATTAAAACCTATTTACTGTTTGTTTTTATTCAGATGCCCCTCTCTACACTTTAAATATACCAGTGTATGGACAAAAGAAAAGACACCCTAAGGTGCCTTCCTCCGACTTGAACCACGTTTATTTAATATAAATTTATCCGTATTATCCCTTTGTTATACATGTAAACACATCCAATAAAACAGAATCGTCTATATACATCAGATTGTTAGTACACAAAATACAAGAGATTTGAGATCGATATGTTACGCCTTTCAAAAGATTCTGCTTTATAGAACGCATCCACGATTTATATTTTACTACATGTAATATTTATTTGGTGCGATTTTTACGGATATGTATAATTGCATAAAGTTTACAAGAAAAAGAGAGTATACCACTACCTCCTAATCACCGAGTTTGATACCATTGAGAAAGCGTCTATATCTTAAGGATAAAGGGTTTGTCTTTGTTTATTATTATGGACAGTAATTTGGAGAAATAAACGTACTCGGTGATTAGGGGATAAGAAACTATTTAAAACATTTGAGACTTCGGTAATTGAGTAAATAAAAAATACGTTGTTATTCTCGTTGTAAGGAGAGAGGAGAATTTAGTGATTATTGGGATCCCACCCCATGCCCATCAACCCAATATTTTGGAGTACCTCCAAAAAAAATTCACCTCAGATACAACAAAAGAGCCTTACCTCTGTAGGTAAGGCTTCACTAGTATAGTTGTATATATTTACATAACAATTAAGAAACATAAAACATATAATACCAAGTAGCAGAACCCTAATATTCTGCCTATAGCTAGTACCTGTTTAACCCAGCTCTTGAATTTCAGATTACTGTCAATAATCGCTTGTACTCTTTCCATATCTGTTTCCTCCTATTAAGGAGAACCCTTAAAGACTCTCACCTCGCTATGGTACCATTAAGGAATGACTAATAGAGGTCTAATTTTTTTCTAAATATATAAATATGTAATATTGCATATAGAAATGTATTGTTATAAATGTAAGCGCTTACTATAATGAGGTTATAAAGATTCACCACATCTTAATACGAAAAAAAGAGGAGGAAATAATATGGCAATCGCAATGACAGTTTTAAAATTTGTAGGTGGAGCACTTCCATTAGTTCAAGAACTTTTAAAAGCATTTATGTAAGTTCATTATTTAGCAATTATTTATAAAAATTATCATACAAATGATCTGTATATCAAAGATGAATTGATGTGCAGATCATTTGTATGAGCAAAGTCCCTTTAGCATTATGAAGGGACTTTTTTAAATTTCTACATACTTGAGGTTCCGTCACATCAACATCAAGTTAAAAACACTTTTAAAAACATTAAAAAGTGCTTTTTATTTATTATAAATACGAAAGTAAACTTTTTATCAATAGTTTACTTTCATTTTTAGTTCCCTAAATCAATGTTAAATTAACCATTTGTGTTAAAATATGTATTAATAACTTGAATATATAATCAAAAGGAGACTTGAATGAAACTACAAACTTCAGCATCTTGGAATTTTAAAAACAAATTGATCTTTTTGCTTTGCTTTATTCTTCCTCTGATAGGATTTATTTATATTCTTATTAACAGAAAAAAGTGGAATAAAAAAGAAACAATTTTATATCTTCTATTTGCTTTAACAAATCTTTCTCTAACTATAACAGTAACATTTATCACTCGCGATTTTTGGATAATCACAATACATTATATAATTAGCATAATATTGATCACTTATTTTATTTTCACTAAAAAAACAAGTAATATTAACCCTATTTAAACTAGAAAAGAGTCCTAAATTAATAGGACTCTTGTTTACTTCTCTCGAATATAAACTTTTCAATAGAAGTTTACTTTCAATTTCACTAGAAAAAATCCAAAATATGACATTGGATAAGTCATCTTTTGGCCTCAAAACATCTATAAAATTTTATTATTTTTCCTGATTTTCTACTTTTTCAGTTTTAGAACTGAATCCACTTTTAAATCCATCGAAAAAATCACAACCACCTAATGAAAAAACAAATACACATAATAGACCTATCATAATACCTTTTTTGTAGTTCACCCTATAACATCCTCCATAAACACAACTTAATATTTCAATTATAATATATAAATTAGAAATATCTATGAAAACAATCTTAAATTCACCTTAAATAATTAGACTGTTGTTATCATTTCTGAAAGTAAACTTTTAGATAGAA
>NZ_NADT01000135.1:0-299 GCF_003264205.1 Bacillus sp. SRB_8
TACACGACCGAATTTCGACAAAAAGGAGGGATGCAACACGAGGACTTCCCAGGGGGTCACCCATCCTAGTACTACTCTCGCCCAAGCACGCTTAACTTCGGAGTTCTGATGGGATCCGGTGCGTTAGTGCTGGTATGATCGCATCCATCATTCATAGCACTCTAAATTCTATTAAACACCTCCTTCCTCCCAACGCCCTAGCCTGACCCCCACCGACCTAGCCTCCACGCGCACCGACGCATGACGCCCCCCGTCACGCCCATCCTCAACGCCCCCATCGCCTGTCCTAACGACGCCGT
>NZ_NADT01000136.1:0-241 GCF_003264205.1 Bacillus sp. SRB_8
GGGCCGCCGGATAATTAAAAAAAAAAATAAATGTTGTGAGTCGACCAAGCCTAGCTCGGGGGGTTGTAGGCCCGGGTAACCGTATCGAGGGGTTGGTACCTTGGTTGCCTAGTACGGGGGGTAGTAGGCCCGTATAACCATATCGAGGGGTTTGTACCTTGGTTCCCTAGCTCGGGGGGTGGTAGGCCCGGGTAACCACATTGAGGGGTTTGTACCTCTTTCGCCTCTCCAAGGGGGTGGT
>NZ_NADT01000137.1:0-668 GCF_003264205.1 Bacillus sp. SRB_8
TATTTTAATGAAACAGGCAAAACTTCTTTGAAACTGGAGTAATATCTACAATTAATGTGATTTTTGCTGAAGTGTCAGATTGTTATTAGACTTTCTGAATTATTTTACACATTTAATGTGATTTTTTTTTGTCAGAACTTTGATAAAATCTATGAAAATATTTTGCAAATCAATGTGACTTTTGTGAAAAAGTCAGAAACATTATGGATAATATGAATAATCAATGTAAACTTTGTTGCTCTGTTGGCCAATTTACAAACCCTAGCTCGTAATAATTGGCTTGATAGACGTACCGATTGTGGAGAATTTGTTTAGAATTATCTGGAAAAATGAAGAAACTTTGTGCTTTTTCAATTAATTTATCTAAAGTTATGCAAGTCGCATACAAGTACAACTTCCAGATTGTTCCCTTCGGTTACGTTCATACAACACTCAATGTACCGTATCTCATTCCGAATTGCGAAGTCAACAAGTGTTTGGCCTTCTTAGTACTGGCGTGGGGGACCAGCTGGGAACCGGATGGTGACGTAACCTTTTGATTTTTTTTGCGTGACTTGAGAATCGAATTCAATTATGGTTTATGATTTTTTATGTTTTTACGGTCGTTGTATAATGGTTTTATGGTCGTTTTGTTGTCGAAATAGTTTAGGATCATGATGGTTTTGATT
>NZ_NADT01000138.1:0-448 GCF_003264205.1 Bacillus sp. SRB_8
GTCGCTTGCCCGATGCGCACATGCCACGTCCGATGCGTGCAGGCCTTGGCTGATGCCGCCTGCCGTTGGCCGACGTCGCTTGCCCGATGCCCACATGCCACGTCCGATGCGCGCAGGCCTTGGCCGATGCTGCCTTGGCCCCGGACGTGGAACGCCCCTGCTGCCTACATAGACCCACATGCCCCTTGGCATCTTACTTGGCTTTAGAATCGCACCCGACATCCCGAAAAACCTCTTATAGCGACATCGTTATTGGGCCCTTAACATATCATTAGGCATGAGAAATGAACTGGACGTCACGAAAAACCTCGCATTGGGGCATCGTTATTGAACAACTTTTCGATCGCCATAGAACATATAGTTCAACACTTAGCGGCAAACTAGTAAATTTCACGCAACATGTTATTATCGGCACTTATTTTTCAACACTTGGTGAATTTTTTCCTTC
>NZ_NADT01000139.1:0-325 GCF_003264205.1 Bacillus sp. SRB_8
ATCTAAAACCCCTAAGAAACCCTAAACCCTAAGAAACACTAAACCCTAAACCTTAGGGAAATCCCAAGACTTATGAAACACCAACAAACCCTAAAGCCTAAGAAATCCTAAAGCCTAAAAACCTCCTTAAAAATACTAAGCCTAAAAACACCCTTAAAACCCGCAACACCTAAAAACCCTAAATTTAAAATCCTAAGCCCTTAACCCAAAGAAACCCTAAGCCTTAAGAACCCCTAAACCGTAGGAAATCATAACAATCTTGAAAACCCCTTATAAAATCCTAAACCTAAAAAAACCCTAAACCTAAAATATTCTACAAAAACTT
>NZ_NADT01000140.1:0-407 GCF_003264205.1 Bacillus sp. SRB_8
CGTAGATATCGAAAAAATACGCGGGTTCAAAAAAAAAATCGCCTGAAACGGACATCCGAAGCCCGAGTTATGGCCGTTTGAAATTTCCCAAATTCAAAGCCACCTTCAATCTTTAAGATGCTGAATTTTCAAACGGCCGTAACTTTCGGCTCGAACGTCCGTTTGACGCAATTTTTTTTTTGAATCCTCGTATTTTTTCGAGATCTATTAGAAAACGTCATCCACTTGGCGCGGATTTCCTTTTATCTTCCTCATCATATTTCTACTCGTATTCGAAATAGTAAAACGCGTTTTTTGGAAAAACGGCACGCGCAAACCGCCTTTAGGCAGTTTGGTTGCGTAGATCTCGAAAAAATACGCGGATTCAAAAAAAAAATCGCCTCAAACGGACACCCGAGGCCCGAGTT
>NZ_NADT01000141.1:0-410 GCF_003264205.1 Bacillus sp. SRB_8
ATTGTCGCAACACTACCAGCAGCGGTTGACCTTGCCAGAACCCAAAGTCCGCCTCCCAGATCTTTTTGACGGTTCCCGATCCACCCTGCGAGGTTTTATCAACCAAATATCAATGGTCATCACCCGTAAACCCAGGACATACGCCACGGATTCCGAAAAGGTGATGTTGGTTGGGGACCTTCTCACAGGAAACGCTTTGCTATGGTTCTCACCAATTTTCGAGCGACGGGATCCGTTGCTCCAGGATTTTGTCAGATTCATTGATGCGTTACGGGCACGGTTTGAGGATCCGAACAAAGCAGTTACAGCCGCACGACGATTGGAGGCGCTGCGCCAAGGTCGTCGCCCAGTCGCTGCGTATGCCAGCGAGTTTCAGCTGTTGGTCACCGACTCAGGTTGGGACGGCTACA
>NZ_NADT01000142.1:0-244 GCF_003264205.1 Bacillus sp. SRB_8
GAACAGGATCCTAAGAAGGGCAGACGGCGATCGAGACAGTGAGAGAGAGGAGGCAGCCTAGATAAATATTTTCCGAAGAGGAGTAAAACCTCGATAAAAAATCAGCTACCTAACCGTAGCGAAGAGGTGCTACCTCTCTAAATACAGGCCGAAGAGGAGGACAACCTCTATGCAAAAACCGAGCTGTCTAGTAAGGATGCGACCTGGTTAGGCCAAAGGGTGTTCCTTAGGGAATTTTTAGTGT
>NZ_NADT01000015.1:0-14157 GCF_003264205.1 Bacillus sp. SRB_8
CTTCTAGAGAGCTTGTGAAACGTACATAATATTAATTGTATAACATTAAAAGGATATGAAGTGTTTTCTTCATATCCTTTTAAAAGGTAATGTCAAAAGTTCTATGGAAACTCAATAGGAATTCAAGCCTTTTTTCATTTATTTGGTGGAAAGCTACATAATTGCCCTTGACCAAAATGTAAATAGTTTGAATTCTTATTAATAAGAGCAATGAAAAAAGTATGTTAAATAGCTATCTTTTTTGTAATTAACCAGTGCTAGATTCGTTGCTTGTTGATTTTCTTAAGGGATTGGCTATATAAAATTAGGCTGTGTGCTAGATGAACTAGTCTTGTTCTAAAACAATCAGTTTAGAACATTATATAGGAATGTTCATTAGTTGCTTTAACAATTGTTTTTGTTTATAAATCGCTCTATTAAGGCATCTCATAGCCTATTTTAAATAAAATTTTTGACAATACGTTTTAAAATTATGGAGGTAAATCATGAAATTAAAAGATGGTGTATACATAAGGTATGATAAAGAAAATAAGGTTACTTTAATAAATAAAGGAACTGATGAATTTCAAATAGATGATACTAAAAAATATTATTATAATATTTTTTCAGAAAAAATATATGACGAAAATACCCCTAGAGAAATTATTAATTTCTTAATTGATAATGGATTAGCATGTGAAGAGTATGAACACAATATTACCGAAGATTTTATTGAAAGAAATTTGTTTTTCTTTGAATCATTTTCAGATAGTTATGAAATAAACCCTCCACAGATACAAAATTTATTAAAAAACACAAAAATAGGAGTAATTGGTGGCGGCGGCATAGGAACTGTTGTAATAGATAATCTTCAAAGAATAGGAATCAAGGAATTTACAGTAGTAGATTTTGACGTAGTAGAAAGTAGTAATCTAAATAGGCAGGTATTGTTTAGAAATGGCGATATTAATAAAAATAAAACACAAGCAATAGCCAATAATCTTTTAAATGATGTTAAAGTTAATGAGGTCAATAAAAAAATTGAAGTAAAAGAAGATTTAAATATAGATCATTTGAAAAATGTAGACTTTTTAGTCAACTGTGCTGATACTCCTTATAATATTATAGAAATCATTTCCTCTTTCTGTTCTGAAAATAATATTCCTTTTATATCAGGGAATGTTGGTATTGATACAGGTAGTTGGGGACCAATTTATGACTTAAATAATAGATATAAACATAAAATAGATGACGATTATACTGCTAAAGTTAAAGGATCTATTTCTCCTACTAATTGTATAATAGGATGCTTTCTAGCATATGATATTATGATGTATTTAACTAAACTAGATAGCAATTACCCTTATTATAAAGAGAAGATTATTAATTTTAAAAATTTGAAAATGGAGGTAATATAGATGAAGATTTTTTTGGATGACAGTCCTAAAGAGAGCATTCCCTTTAAAGTGAGGGATTATTCTTCATGCTTGTTATGTTCTGCAATGTATGAACCTTTATTTTTAAAGATAAACAATGAATTCACAGAAAATTTAATAATCGACAATACTCAAAATACAAATATAGCTCTAACATTTAAAGAGTTTTATTGGTCAAATGGAGAAAGGTGCACCCCAGAGGATTTGAAGAAAACATTGTTTTATATAATCGAAAATAAACTACCTTTAGCACAATATATAGACTTTATTGAAGGTGTAAAAGATTATTTAGATGGCGATATTGACGATTTAAAGAATATAAAGATATCTACTAACAGCGATACTATATATATTAAGTCTTTGACGAATAGTGATTATTATAAGCACGTATTCTCTACCATATATTTTTCTCCTGTTAAATTTATTAAAGGTTTACCATCTTCAAACATTGTTTATGGTCCTTTTCAAATGGAAACGGAAAATAATTGGATGATTTTGGAGAGAAACCCTTACTATGAAAAAAATATTTGCGAAATGCTAGAATTTAAAGTTGAAAAAGATCCTCTTATAAATATATTGAATTTTAATGGAGGAAATCTGGATGTTACTTCTACAACTATACTTTATCAAAAATATAGAAAACAACTAATTAAAAATAAGAATTTTAGACAAAAAAAATCTAATTTGTCTTTAAGAATAGAATTTAGCGAATTCTTTTTAAATCAAAAAAATAATTTAGTTAATTCTATATACGAACTTATTGAAAATGATGAGTATTTAAAAAACGATATCGTATCATCAATAAAAAAAGTGAATAATGGTAAATATGATGGAGTAAAACATGATAAATTAACTGTATTATATTCCGATTATTATCCAAACAACATTTTAGCTAATAAAATTGGTTCATTTTATAAAGAGAGAAATGTAAATGTGAAATTAAAGCATGGTGATTTGGATTATTTTATGGAAGAGTATAGTAAATCTAATTATGATATTTGTATTAATGTTGCTTATCCGATTACTCAAAATAAAGTAGATTATTATATAGAAAAAATCGATTTTTTACCTGAGTCGAGAATTGATTGCTATATAGATTTATTGAATAAATGGATAGATGGAAAAATTGATGAATATTTATTGGATGAATATTTAGATAAGTTTGCTCTTTTTGTAACGATAGGTGATTTAAATCATCATTTTTTAATAAGTAATAGTATGGAAGGTTTTATTATAGACGATAATGATAACTTTATTTTTAAATTTTTGGAGGGTAAATAATGAAGGTTCAAAATTTCTCGTCAGATTTATATCAAGATATCAACAAATGGCAAGACACTTATTATAAAATACTTGATGAAATTAATAATTTTAATTTTAGCCCGAAGAACATAAAGGAAAATATTCTGCAATTGGAATATTTATATACGCAGCTAGATGGTTTGCATACATATTCACTAATTCAATATGAATTAAATGTTAATAATCCAGCTAAAATGGATGATATGAGGGAAATTGAACAGCTTTACGAATTGATTTCAGATAAGTGTGAAGATATCAATGGGTATGTAAAGAATAATTTACAACATTTAATAGATGAATGGAATGATGATAAAGAACTTCAAAGGTTTTCATATTACTACCAAAACATATTCCCACACGAGTTTTCTGAAGATGATTCGATTACGATACTTTATAACAGAATGGATTTATCTAACAACTATGATCATTTATTATATAAAGATTTAATTTTATGTGAATTCAAACATAATAATGAAGAGGTTACAATATATAAAAATGATTTAGTGCCTAGCTTAAATAATAGCGATAGAGAATATAGAAAAAAAACTTATCTCAATTGTATTAAATCATTATCAGAAATCAGCTCAAGCGCTGCATTTATTATTAACTCAAACTATCAAATCCAAAATTATATTTCTATAAATCAAGGGTTTAGTGATTATTTTGAAAAATCTATAAATAATTCCTTTTTTAAAATAACTAAAGAAGAATATTCTAATCAAGAAATAATTGTAAAGAATTTATTCAAAGAGATGATAGATATTAGAAGAAAATTATTAGGTTATACTTATATGTCGCATTACGATTTGTATTACCTAGGTGAAGAAAAAAACGAAATCTCTTTTGATAAAGCAAAACATATTATTACTTCTGCTTTATCTGTTTTAGGAGAAGAATATTCTAGTATATTAAGAAAAGTATTTGAAGAAGGTTGGATACACTATGAAGAGTCAAACCAGAAAAAATTTGGTGCACGTTCATACTCTTCTTATAACACACATCCTTATATCATAATGAATTGGAGTCATGATATAGAGAGTTTATTTGCTCTTGTACATGAAATAGGTGGAGCTATAGCCCAATATCTTTCTCAAAGAAGTGGATCAATTTTATATTCTGAGACTTCTATATTAAAGACAGAGTTTGCATCGTTTTTAAATGAGATTTTACTAATTAAGTATCTTATAAATGTTGATAATCATGGTTTATCTACTTTATCTTTAAAATTAAAACTGTTAGAAATATTAAAAGATGATTACTTTATTCCTTTTGAGTATCTCTCAATTTTGAAGGTTCTCTCAGAGAAAGCTAGCAATGAAATTCTTACTGAAGATATTATCAACTCAGAATATGATGGGGTAATTAGATCCTTTAGAAGTTACTCAAAGTTTAAGGATATTGAGGTTAATAAATATAATTGGATAAAAGGTCATGATGGTTTAAGGCTAGAATATAATTTATTTTATGCGATCGGATTTATGCTTGCTATGAACTTTTATGACGAACAAAAAAAACCACCAAAAATTGTTGAATTATATCAATATGGAGAACGTATTAATGATTACGATTTTTTCAAATCTATTATACCAAATGAACTAGAAATAAAGGATATTAATAAAATTTGTATTCAACATATTAAAAATATATTAAAAGAGCTGAACGGTGAATTAGATGAATAACATTAAAAATCTAAACCTAACTTTAAAAGTTAGGTTAATTTCAAATTTTTTTCAAGAAATTATAACAACAGCATTTTTACCCTTTATAGCTTTATATTTAAGTGATTTGGTTAGTGTGAAATTTTCCGGGATATTTTTATCCATATTAGTTATTTTAAATTTCCCTGTAGCTTTATTAGGTGGTTATCTAATTGAAATCTTCCCTAAAAAAAAATCTGTACTGATTTATCAATTAATAATGGCTATATCTTTAATACTTATGGCTATATCTTTATTGAATAGTTACCAAAATATAACACTGTTTTGTGTGAGTTATTCAATTTTTAGTATAACTTGGGGGTTACAATATTCTGCTATGGATACGATAATTATGGACGCCATAACTCCAGATGTCGAGAATTATGTGTTTAAAATAGATTATTGGCTAACTAATGTTGCAGTAGCTTTTGGAGCATTCTTAGGAGGGATTTTATATTCAGCAAATCACTCTATAGTTATACTTATGGCATCATTAGTATTCTTTCTAGTTTATTTAGCACTATGGAAGTGGATAAAGAAAGATTCTAATGCTTTAGAAATAAAAAAGAAACACATCAGCTTTTTAAACATTTGTCATAGTTATAAAGATGTATTAAAAGATAAGCAATATGTTATATTGAGTATTTCTTTTAGTATTATTATGATGGCTGAATTATCAACCTCTTCATATGTCGCTATTAGGTTGAAAGAAAGTTTTAATGATACAATGATTTTTTCGTTTTTAATTGATGGCGTGAAAATGTATTCAACTTTAATGATAGTAAATACTATCATCGTAGTGGTATTCACATACATGGTAATAAAGTATACGTCATTTTTAAATGAAAAAGCACGCTTGATTATGGGATTATCATTTTACGTAATAGGATATTCTAATATAATTTATTTAAACCATTTACTACCGCTGATTTTATTCATGATTATTGCAACAATAGGCGAGATAGTTTATGCACCTATATTCGATGAAAAAAAATATAAAATGATTCCAGAAAATAAGCGGGGAACTTATTCGGGACTAAATAATTTAGGGTATAATATTTCTGAATTATTAGCTAGGTTTGGTATAGTTTTGGGTACAATATTATCTCCCCTTTCAATGTTTATTTACACGTTCGTTATTTTAAGTTTAGGAGCAATGTTAATGTACTATTCTATTTATTACTCAATAGGGACTAAAAAATCTTTATCAACAAGTAGAGGGGAAAATTATTATAAGTGAGATACTCTGTTTCAATGATAATGTCATTTACCGTAAGCTTTATTCAATAAAAATTTTGTTCTACCAACGTATATGTGATAGGTATTTATAAAAAAAATAAAAATTTGGCTAGGATTTACGTATTAAATGCTATTTATAAGATAGAATTTAAATATTTGGTGTACATTTTGATTCTGGTGCAAAAACTCTAAAGTCTTTATAAATAATTTCCTAAACTTGAAATACTATTACTTCAACAAAGGGAAAATGAACTTAAGTAAGGAAGTGGATAACATATAATTAGGTACAGGTAGTATATCTTAAAAACTTCTCTTATCAGGAAACAAATGATGAAAAAATCATTTGATATAAAGGAGAAAAAGTCAAAAACACCTATCGAGAATAAATTTAAATCTGATGCACAAGAAAAAAATTCCGGAAACATATAACAAAAATAGAAGTGAGAAATTTTATCGTTTTTTGTGCTTTTGGAAAATACAAGGAATTCAGATGCCTTGTTTATTCTAGAAGAATTAAACCTTGAGTTTGGTAGAACTGAGAGTACAAATATAAACTTTTCTTTTGATGATTATAGAATATCTCTGTAAGATGAAAAGATGCTTCTTATTTACAATAATAAATTACCAGAAAGTAATAAAAAGAAGATAAAGAAATAGCAAGCGAGCAAAATTACGATGAGGATTTAAAAGAAATTTAAGAAAGAATTGATGAAACAAAATGAACTAATTACAAATAAAATTAGTTATTTACATAGAAATTTAGTTAATATATAAGCCAAATGCCTCAAAATACAGGTATTTGGCTATTTTTTGTATTTAAATTTTGTAATTTCCTTTTTATTTACAGATTTCCATTTAAACATTCAAAAAGATAAATGATATTCGTGTGAAATAATCTGATGTTTTGCTTATATCCTCGTATATAATTCAATTACAAATTCATCAGTTCTTTGCCAGCTTTTTTTTCTCAAATATGTTGCCTTTTCAAGCACTGATTTGAGAAGGCGATTTTTCTTTTCTATATCTTCAGTCGCATAGTATGCTTCTAATGCATTTCTGATTTTTGGAACAAACTCATATATATATTTTTCTTTGTCTAATACATGTTGAATTTCATGTTCAAGTTGTTTGATTTCTGTTTGGATAGCTTTTAAACGTATTACAATGGATTTTTGTCGTTCTAAAAAAGTATCAATATCGTATACACCTTTTTCTAACAAATCATGGAGAGTATTTTTTTGTTTTTGTAAATCATTAACTTGTTGTGCTTTTTTTTCTAAAGCTATTTGCTGGAGTTGTATATTATTTTTGGGGTTCTTTTTTTGTATCATGTTTTCTTGTATTTCAAAGTTTTCCATAATTTGTTTTAACCCATCAAGTATGCGCTGTTCAACAAGTGCTAAAGAAGCTCCTTTTTGGATTCCTTTACATGATGGCTGTACACAACGGACTTGAGGATTAGGGCGATCTTTTCGCGGTTGATAAAGCATGGAATGACCACATAGTTTGCATAATAAGATGCCCGCCAATGGATTGGAAAGTTTTTTTGTTTTTATTGTTGGAGGTCTCCAACGTTTGCTATGAGCTATATTGGCTTTTTGAAATAACTCTTCTGATACAAGTGGAGTATGAGCATGATCGTGTCGTTGCCATCTTTCCTGCGGTACTTTTTTACGAATGTACTTTCCATTTTGTTTGGTATAACGTATTTTCCCCCAAATAATGTGACCAAGATATACTTCATTTTTTGTAATGGAGGAGATAGTTGAAGGATTCCAATATTCACCTTCAGGAGGGGAAATACCCAATCTATCTAATTCTTGGGCAATTGCCTGTCTTCCCATTCCATTCGCCATTAATTCAAAAATTTTTGGTATCACCCAACCCTTTTCAGGATCAGGATAAAGTTTTAAGTTATTATCTCGTAAGTATCCATAAGCTGGCACGCGAGAGATAGATTTTCCTTCTTTTGCAGAAACCCTTCTACCACGCTGCATACGTTTAACAATTGTTTTTAATTCTTCTCGAGCAATTAAAGATTTTATACTAAAGGTCAACTCTTGATTTTCATCATTGGGATCAATAATTTCTGTTGGAGTAATAATGAATGTCTCTGAATAGCGGAACACACGATAAATCGTTCCCTGATCTACCATATCCCCACGACCAAGACGGTCTAAATCCATTACTAACACAGCATTAGCGATGCCTGATTCTACTTCGCGAAGAAGTTTTTGCATCATAGGTCTTTCAGATATATATTCACCAGAAACAACTTCTTCTAAAATATCAATGATATTATGATGTTCTTTGTGAGCGAGTTCTAATAACTGAGTACGATGACGTTCAAGTGTATCATAATGTTGTCCGTGTTCCATCGCCTTTTTCTCTTCTTCAAGATCTTTTCGACTTTTACGTAAATAGATGAATACATCAAGTTCTTGTGGACGGTACATTAGTTTCACCTACCAGCTTGTCTATTATTATTGTTATAAATATGTATGGCTAGCTTGTCCTATGAAAGTGATAGTTCGTCTTTTTTTCTGTCTTGCATACATATAATGCAAGGGGGGATATGATGAAAGAATTCCAATTTGGTAATACAAAAGTCATTATCCATTCACCACTTGCATCAATGGAAAAAGAAGAACAAAAAGAATGGTTCCAACAAGAGTGGGAAAAGAAAAATCTGATTTTAAGGTCTATAGTTGAAGCGGCAGTGAGTTGTCAGGAAGAAGAAAAGTAAAAAGAGCATCCTCTTTACTTAAGAGGTATGCTCTTCTTTTTTTGCTGAATTATTCATCGACATAAATAATTGTTTTTTATTGTGAATAGCTTTTTTAGTTCTGTAAATAATAATCTTGATCATTGTTATGGGAAGTAGGTGAGGCTTGAGAGAGATCAATACCTCTTTCTAATGTTTCTAATAAGTAATATCCGAGTGTTTCATCTTGCTGGATTAAATTATGCAGTAAAGCACTTGCCCGGGTAATTCGATATTTGGTTTCATCTTGTATGAATGAGAAGTTATTCATTGTGATGAGGTGAAGTTCATCTTGCAATTTTTGTAATAGGGAGAGCTGAATAGTATCTGTTTTTCCGGTTTCAAGATTACTTAAATAGGCTGGTGATACACCAAGTTGTTTTGCAAAGGTGTTCAGTCCAATGCTTTTTTGAGTACGAAGTGTACGAATGTGTTTACCAAGTTCTTTTATCATACATTTAACCTCCAAGGATTTATTGAAAGGAATACATAGAATGAAGAAGCAAAAGAAAATTACAATTACATCAGTAAGTTATGTTCATGATCCAGAATCAGCTCAAAAATGGTTTGAAGCATATGTCAAGATTGTTGAAAAAGAGTTAGTCAAAGCAATTAAAAAGGACTAGCCACTACTTTTGATACATACAGTGTAAGTAGAACATCACGAGAGGAGGTCCTGAATTGAAGACAGTTGCATATTATAGAAGTTCAATTGATTCACAAGAGAATTCAATTGAAATGCAACAAAATTCAGTTCTTACTCGCTCCATTGATATGGCATTGATTATCGATGAAGAATATATTGATGAAGCGGTATCAGCACGAAAAGTTAGTTTGAAAAAGCGTCCAGCCCTACAAAAATTGCTGAAAGATATCAACAATAACGATGTCGGAACAGTATTCTTATTTAAGCGTGATCGACTAGCAAGAAATGTAATGGAGTATTATGAAATTTATCAAATAATAAGAGATAAGAAGATAAATGTTATTTTAACTGCACCAAACGAACCGCCAATGTACTATACACCAATTGGGGAATATCTAGAATTAATTATGGCAGGTATGGCCCAACGTGAAGGTGAACAAATTATTGAACGTTTAAAGCAAACATTAAAGTCGAATTTCCAAAGTGGTAAAAATCCAGGACGTCTCCCGTACGGTTACAAATGGAATAAAGAAACGAAAGAAATTGAATTGGTTGATGAACAAGTACAAATTGTCAAAAGAATTTATCAAGAACTTGTATTGGAAAAATATGAGTCCTTGAAAGAACTATGTAGTGTATTAGGTTTGAAGGAGAACGGTAAGCCTTGGTTTCCAGTGGATATAAGAAAAATCGTATTAAACCCGACGTATATTGGATTGCGTACTATGAATATTTTTGGTGAAGATGTTACTAGTAAATATGAAAAGCTTTCTATTATCGATAAAGATATATGGGAGAAGGCATATAGTATCGTTACCATTTTATCTCCTCCAAGAACTAACCAAGATTATGTATTTGAACAACTCCTCTTTCCGTTACAAGAGTTACTAATTTGTTCGAAATGTAATGAATCATTACAAAAAGTAAAGGCGAGGAAAAAGGAAAACTTAAAATATAAATGCTTACATCATTCATCGGTTTATGTTATGAAAGATGTAATTGAGTCAATTGTATTTGAACGATGTAAGGAATATTTTCATAGTCTACTCACTTCCCATTTCCATAAGTTATTTGATCGATACGAACAAAACATCCAAAAACAAATAAAGCAGAAAATACAGACGGTTGAAGAAAAGCTTCAGTTTATTAATGGAAAATTGATTGCAAAAGTAGATACGTGGTATCGCGAAAATGATACATCTTATAAGGAACAAAAAGAAGTTGAGATTATGACACTGTATGATGAGCTTGCAAAATATAAAAAACAAAAAGAAAAGGTTATGCAGGAATTAAGTGATGTAAAACAATTACGTGAGAAGGTAAGTATTTATCAATCCTCTATGTCGTTGTCTTATGATGAGATAAAGGAGAATCGCCAGTTGGGTTCCTTTTTTCGAGATTTAATACAGCAAGTCAAAACCGACGGAAAGGAATGTGAAATTGTTTTTAAACACCCATTCTTACGTACTCAAGAGGTGTTAACATCATGAAGCTTTCTCATATATTGCAATCAAAGATGAATGCTGCCTTTTATGGCCGTCATTCTACTGATAAACAAGACATGGATATGCAATTGAATTCTGTTATGGAAATAATCCGGAAATATGAGTGTATTCATACTCATTCTTTTCTTGATAAGGCTGTTTCCGCTCGTAAAAATAAAATGACAAGTAGGAAAGAACTTGAAAATATGTTCAAAGCGGCCAAAAGAAAAGAATTTGATTTTGTTATTGTTTATAAAAGTGATCGTTTAGCCAGAGATCCTCTTGAGCATCAAACGATACGAATTGTTATGAAGACACTAGGTATTCCTATTATCATTAGTTCAACGGAAAGTGTGTACAATACCGATACGGACTTGATCGTGCAACTGATGGAAGATGGTTTTACAAAATATGAAGTAGATACTATTATCGCAAGAACACAATCTGGATTAGAAAACAAAGCGAAACAAGGAAAATGGCTTGGCGGTAAACCACCGTTTGGCTACACATATGATAAAACGAATGGACAGTTTATCGAATACCTTGAAGAACTTTGCTATGTAAAAGAAATCTTCAATTTATATGTAAATGGTCATGGGTTTCAGTATATTGCTAATACACTCCCAAACGGTTCCCGCCGCGGAAAAGATTGGGGGAAAGAGAATGTAAAGGCGATTGTGCTTAATCCTTTTTATTGTGGTTTGTTATCATGGCGCCGACAAACAGATGGAAAGCAAAATGCAAGGGATATTTGGATTGAAGCACCAAACCACTATGTGAAGCCAATCGTTTCACGAACGACATGGGAATCATGTTGGCGTATTTATTCAGAAAAACGTAATGGCAACATGGTTCCTAAACATTACAAAACAAGTTTTTTGCTACAAGGGTTGCTTTCTTGTGAAAAGTGCCAGGAATTAATGAAAACAAAGAATCAACAGACAGTAAGTTCTACAAATAAACAGTATGGAGGGAAAATTTATTTTTGCACTAACTGCAAATTAAGAATAGATGCAGACCTTCTTCATGATAAAGTAGTGAATCAAACACTTACTGATGTGAAAATAAGTGGATTTCACAATGTATATCAAGCGATAGAACAAAAAATTCAGTATGAGATACAAGAATTGAATAACAATATTCAAAAGCATCAGTGTCTCTTCGAAAACTACACCATCAACCTTCACAATATTACAGAAGAGCTCAAACAGCGTATGAAAAATAACGATGATAAACGTTTTTTGAAGTCCTTAGCGATTTATCGCTTGGATGTACAGCGAAAGCTAGATGGAGTCACACAACAAATCAATGACTTTAAACAGCAAATCACCCTCAAAGAAAAAGTCGAGAAAAGCAAAGAAACATGGTTACATATTTTGAATGAAGTATTTCAAGATGATGTCAAGCTTCAAGAAATAAGCGATATGGATAAAAGACGATTTTTATTACCTCTCATTCAATCTGTATCCATTAAAGAAAATAAAAAGCGTAAAGAATATGATATTTCATTACAGTTACGAACCGATTTTTCAAAGCGTGATGTGAAAAATCAAATCAGCTTGATTTTGTAAAACAGCTACCAAATTGGTGGCTGTTTTTTCGTTATTGATGTATCGGTATTTGGGTTGAACTGTAGATGAAAATTCTTTTGCTACTCGGTGATTAGGAGGGAGTGGTATACCACTCCCTCCTAATCACCGAGTTTGATGCTCGTGAGAAAGAGAAGGTATCTTTAGGATAAAGGGTTTGTCTTTGTTTATTATTATGGACAGTGATTTGGAGAAATAAACGTACTCGGTGATTAGGGGATAAGAAACTATTTAAAACATTTGAGACTTCGGTAATTGAGTAAATAAAAAATATGTTGTTATTCTCGTTGTAAGGAGAGAGGAGAATTTAGTGATTATTGGGATCCCACCCCATGCCCATCAACCCAATATTTTGGAGTACCTCAAAAAAATTCACTTCAGATACAACAAAAGATCCTTACCTCTGTAGGTAAGGATCCATTAGTGTAGTTATCTAGTATTTACATAGCAAATAAGAAACATAAAACATATAATACACCAAGTAGCAGAACCCTAACATTCCGCCTATAGCTAGTACCTGTTTAACCCAGCTTTTGAATTTCAGATTACTGTCAATAATCGCTTGCACTCTTTCCATATCCGTTTCCTCCTATTAAGGAGAACCCTTAAAGACTCTCACCTCGCTATGATACCATTAAGGAATGACTAATAGAGGTCTAATTTTTGTCTAAACGTATAAATATGTAATATTACATATAGAAATGTATTGTTATAAATGTAGGTGCTTACATTTGTGATGGTATAAAGATTCACCACATCTTAATACGAAAAAAGAGGAGGAAATACTATGACAATCGCAATGACAGTTTTATCATTCTTAGGTGGAGTACTTCCATTAGTAACAACACTTATAAAAGCATTCATGTAATATAATTCTCTGCACTTATTTTTTAAAATTATCATTTGTGTGAGCAAAGTCCCTTTAAGCATTATGAAGGGACACATACTTGAGGTTGCGTCACATCAACATCAAGTTAAAGCACTTTTAAAACATTAAAAAGTGCTTTTTATTTATTATAAATATGAAAGTAAACTTTTAAATATTAGTTTACTTTCATTTCCTTGATTTTAATGGATTTATTACAACTTACCTATTTTCCTCAAAAATGCATAAATAAAGAGATTATAAAACCTATTCGAAGTAAAGAACTACTTAATTGAAATGATCTAATTAATCAAAAATCTCATAATTATGATAATATATTGTTTAAAAGATGTTAAAAAGGAGGACATAACAATATGACTGATTCTAAACAAAAAACACCCCTTTGGGAATGGTTTGCTTATCTTGGAGCAACCGTAACAATTATAAAACTTGTATACACATATTTATTTTAAAATCAAACTGTAGCTTTAAAATAAAGTTTGATTAAAAATATCTACTCCCACCCTTACTCTACGGAATATAAAAAGAATCTATTTTGCTATAATTGATTGATTTGTTTTAAAAGCTTTTATTAAGGGGGAATGACTGCAACCCTGTTACTATCACTAGAAAGAGAGACGAATTAAATGGGATTTCATGTAGATTTAAAGGAATTCAATGAAGTACTGGCCAAACTTCAAAAAGACACCAGTAAAACAAATAATCAACTTGAACAAGCTCAAAGAGCATTGAATGGTATTATCCAGGCCGATGCCATGCAGGGTGAAACAGGAAACGCGATTGTCAACGACATCAATAATAACCAAAATACAGTTGTGGTTGGGTTAAAAGATACCAATGAATTACTCATTGCGGAAATGGCGAAAACTTTACAGGATTTTCGATCAACAACGGGAGAAAGTGATGAGAATGCGGTTATTCTGGAAGATGCGTTACTGCAAGCACAACACAAACTTTCCAGCCTCCAACCGAAGAAACATGAAATGGATAGTCGCATCTCTAATATTTACAACAGTGTGAATGATGTGATTTCATTGAGTATGCCGAAAAGCCAGTTTGATGAAAAACTGGTTGCAGCCAGCAAAGAACTAGAGGATACGATTCAAAAAGTAAAGCAATTTGAAAGCAAAAAAGC
>NZ_NADT01000143.1:0-467 GCF_003264205.1 Bacillus sp. SRB_8
ATCAAAAGCGTCAGTCTCCAATATGATCGGTAGATTCGGGTCAAAGTGTTTCATAACAGGCGCCGGGGTGAACGCTCGTGTCAGGGTCACGAACGCTGACTCGGCCGCGCTCGACCAAGTAAATGGGTGGTTTTTTCTCGTCAGCGCCGTCAAAGGTGAAGATATTTTGGCGAAGTCAACGATGAACTCCCTGTAGAAGTTAGCAAAGCCTAAGAAACTTTGGAAGTCCTTAGCTGTCGCTGGAGTCGCCCAGTCAAGGATAGTCTCCACCTTGCTTGGGTCCATCTTGAGGCGGCTCTCAATAACCAGATAACCGAAGAATTCGACTTCCTGAGCGTCAAACACGCATTTTTCCAGTTTTGCAAATAAACCAGCTGAACGCAACTTGGTAAGTACTAGTCGAACATTAACGTCGTGCTGCAGCGCGTTGTTCGAGTAGATCAAGATGTCGTCGAGGTAAACAACCA
>NZ_NADT01000145.1:0-447 GCF_003264205.1 Bacillus sp. SRB_8
CGATCCCCATTCACGACGGCAGCCTGCCCGGCCCCAGATCCTGGCGATCTCGAGCCCGCCAGGTCCAGCCCCCAGCCCTCGACATCGCACTCCAGCGGAAGGTCGACGCCATGGCCCTGGCCATCTGCAAGATGAGAGCGATGTGCTGCTCGCAGGACCGCCAACATGGACCGCCCGACCCGCCCGTTCCCCTCGCCGGCCCGCCCGATCCTCACGCCTCCACCACCACGGCCCCGGCCAACACGTTCCGCAGCATAACCGACCTGCCGGCGCTCACCGCCTTGCATGTCAACATCCGCCTGGCCTGCCGCGACGTAGACCGACTCGCCGTCACCATCTCCGCTGACCAGATCTCGCTCCTCCTCCGGAAGCGACCCCGACGCCCGCCCGAATCGACGACCCCCAATCCACCGGCGAAGAAGGCACGACCGGCACCACCACCGCCAC
>NZ_NADT01000146.1:0-429 GCF_003264205.1 Bacillus sp. SRB_8
CATGCTCAACTAATCAACTCTAACAACTTTTAGCAACTCACCAATTTATGCATATAAGGAGAACAACAATCATGAAACTCATTTTCTCATTTAAATCAAGAACTCAATTTAAAGCATCCATCATTATAGATAGAAATATAGAAACTCATTTTTCACACAAGACTCCAAAAACCATGCATCATGCTTTTACAATTTTGTGACTCAAGCTTGATTTGGAATAGAAGGAAGGGACAAGAATATCCAAACTCACCTCAACTCATCATTCAACATACCATCCCCCACTTAGTAGAAACCCATCTAAACCAACACAAACGGATTCCAACACAAAACTAAAAATTATGACTTACCGGCACCTTCATCCGGATTTGCTTCCTTGTTAGCTTGGAGAGCATAGAAACGATGGGACCCTTTTTGGCCATCAACCACCCT
>NZ_NADT01000147.1:0-941 GCF_003264205.1 Bacillus sp. SRB_8
AGGCACCTGCAGCCATGCTGGTGCAACAGCGAAACAATCACACTCTGCGAGCCACTCAGGTCACGATCCCGAAGTCGATCAGCGAAGCATTGGATTCAGAGAACGAGTTTTGCAAGGAATGGGCAGCAGCCACAAAAGCGGAATTTGACAGCTTACAACACAACAAAACCTGGGAACTTGTCAGACTTCCTAGCGGACGCAACGCTATTCAAAACAAATGGGTATTCAAGGTCAAATCAGACGAGAAGGGACTCGTAAACAAATTCAAGGCTAGACTAGTTGTTAAAGGCTACTCACAGCGACCAGGAATCGACTTCGACGAGACATTCTCTCCAGTGGCGCATCTCGCCTCAGTCCGATTGGTATTTGCACTTGCTGCATCATTGAAACTGAAATTGAGACAGCTAGACGTCGTCGGAGCATTCTTGCAAGCAGAACTTCACGAAGAAATATACATGGTTCAACCCAAAGGCTATATTTCTCATGATCCAAGCCTGGTGTGCCGCCTGAAGAAAAGTCTCTACGGTCTGAAGCAGGCTGGACTTGTCTGGAACAATACCATCAATCTATTCATCACCAAAGACCTCGGTTTCAAACGACTCAGTTCTGATGCTTGCGTCTACGTTATGCGGTCAAAAGAAGATATGATTATCATGTCACTGTCAACTGACGATCTGCTGTTGGCTCACAATTGTCCTGTTCTTGCGGAAGGAATCGTTGCACAACTATCAAATCGCTTTCCAATTACGGACCTAGGTGAACCGAAACGGCTACTAGGAATGAGGGTTTCAAGCAGCAACGACGGTATCCTACTTGACCAGGAGACGTATATTTTGGAACAATTGTCAAAATTCCAGATGATGGACTGTAAGCCAGTTGACACTCCAGAACAACCAGGATTCTACTTGAACAAGGACATGTGTGCAACGAGTGCCGAACAA
>NZ_NADT01000148.1:0-410 GCF_003264205.1 Bacillus sp. SRB_8
AGACAAATTTTTGACCAAAGAAGCTGGACTTAAGAAAGTTAAGGCTGATCCATGCATTTATACAATTCGTCGTGATGGCAGTTTTCTAGCTCTCGGAGTCCATGTTGATGACATCCTGTTTGTTCACAACGACACCAACTTCTGTCAAGAAGTCATCGATCAGCTGTCTTCGAAGTTCGACATCACTGACCTCGGGGTACCAACCAGACTTCTCGGCCTGAGAATTCATCGTGATGAGAAGACCGGGTCAATTTCGTTAGACCAAGAGGAATATGTTAAGCAGCTTTTGATGAAGTTCAACATGTTTGATTGCAATCCAACTTCAACTCCTCAGCAACCTGGTGTTCATTTATCCTCCCTTTCTTCACCCTCAGAGTCAGAAGATGTACTAGCGATGAAACAAGTTCCAT
>NZ_NADT01000149.1:0-750 GCF_003264205.1 Bacillus sp. SRB_8
TACAATATTGACATAAAATTATATGTATAGGCAGCCAAAAGAAATTTGGGACTCTTAATCTTCAAAAAGTCAAAGGTAGAACGGTAGTCGAACTGGGCTAAGGTACCCGAAATCTCTCAGACAATTTAATGCCTGGCCTTTATTAGTGGAGAAAAGCAGTGGTTATTTATTGACATCTCGTCAGATATAAATACAAACTCCGTGGTGCTCAGCAGTTATGGGACCTCACTTCATACAGGGCATCATATTGAATTAAATAGAACCTCGTATTTCAGCACGTCCCCTCGAGGTTGTATCTCGGTTGCTTGTGTCTATGATGCCCATNNAAAGCCGATCTCTTGGAGAAGTTGACGAAGCCAGTACGCTTCCCTTGCTGCGGAACATAGTGCTATATATTCTGCTTCGACAGATGATAGAGAGACGGATGATTGAAGCTTAGACTTCCACGAAACTGGCCCCCCTGCGAGCATGAAGGCAAAACCTGAAGTTGATCTTCTTGTGTCGGGATCACCTGCCCAATCAGAATCAGAGTAACCAAAGAGATCGGAACTGCCCTGTTCTTGACGATGATATGTGATGCCGAAGCTGGAGGTTCCTGCCAAATAACGAAGAACCCGCTGTGCAGCAACCCAGTGGGGCCTACCAGGATTGCTAATAAACCTGCAAAGGGATCCGACAGCCGTGCTGATATCTGGGCGAGTGTTGCTTGCTAACCAAATCAAACTACCGACAAGCTCACCATAGGGAACT
>NZ_NADT01000150.1:0-666 GCF_003264205.1 Bacillus sp. SRB_8
GACCCCTTCACGGACCGTGGTCCACACCACTGGTCGTGAAGGTGGTCGTGAACTCTTAGGCAGTGGCTGCCAAGCTTGGGCAGCCTTGGCCCTTTGGCTTAGGCTTGCCCTTATGCCTTGGTTGCTGCCCTTCCCATGCACCACCAAACACCTATAGGTGACCTAGGCTACTAGGTCTAATGCACACCTTAATGCCCTACCATTAAACTCCTCATTCACAACACATAAAGTCTCATTTACGAAACTATTTCACATACGACACACTATAGAACACTAGCTCTTGGCTCTAGTTCATCCTAATTCATTTTGAGGGGTGTTACAATATCCCCCACTTGGGAACATTCGTCCTCGAATGACACTTTAAAACATTAAGGGTAATTACGCAAGACTAGCAGCCCACCATCAAGCCTCTAACCGTATAAACAATACACAAAACAAAGGAGGAAAAACAAATTCACATCTAATCCTCGTATAAGCATCATGCAATTCAAGAAAGTAAAAGCACACTCACTAACTCCTTATGCACCTCACATTACCATTCCTTTCATTTCATTATTGGAGGAACTTCCTTCTCCACATTACCAAACCCATTTCAACATCAACGAATCCAATAAGCAATAGACACATCATGCAATTCTTCAAGAACACTCTTAAGCATGCTCAACT
>NZ_NADT01000151.1:0-1727 GCF_003264205.1 Bacillus sp. SRB_8
TGTGTGCAACGAGTGCCGAACAAATGCAAGATATGCAAGGAACACCCTACCGTGAACTAGTTGGAGCTCTGAATTGGATTGCCACGTGCACAAGACCCGATATCTCACATGCAGTCTCCTCGTTATGCCGATTTTTGGACAACCCAGGGCAACAACACTGGACTTCTGCGAAACGTGTCCTAAAATATCTCAAGGGGAGCTCTAACTGCGGACTATTCTTTCAAGCCAAGCAACCTCCGCACTTAATCGCCTTCTCGGACAGTGACTGGGCCGGAGACAAAGATTCCAGAAGATCCACGAGCGGCTATACTCTGATGATGTCTGGATCAACCATTGCCTGGCGAAGTGCATTGCAGAAGATCGGCGCATGTTCGTCAACAGAAGCCGAGTACATTGCACTATCCGAAACAATGCGCGAGGTAATATGGATTCGTCAAATGCTGACTGAACTCGGCTTCAGCCAGAAATTAGCCACCCGAGTCTTTGAAGACAACCAAGGATGCATCGCCATCAGCAAGAACAGGCGCACCGACAAAAGAACCAAACACATTGATCTGCGCTTTCACTTTTGCCGAGATCAGATTGAACAAGGGACTATTGAGGTAGAGTATTGCCCAACAGAATCCATGATAGCGCATCGATAAACGAAGCCAGTGAACGCTCCCAAGTTCAAATGGTGTCGCACAGCCATGGGTATCACAGCCAGCAAGTTGAGGGGGCGTGTTGAATACAACTTGCCAGCCTCCAGTACGGACATTCTCCAAGAAAGGTGCGTACCCCCAGTCGGCGCAACCACGGCAAATGCATAACATAAGAGTGACTGTGCGGACTTTGTATTTGGATTATTAGTGCACTCCCCCCTATATTCTCCCACCTATACATGCTATAACCACGCAGTAATAAACCTCATTCTACTATTACCTTCACATCGGAGACATCGATTTCCTTTAGATTAACAGTCGAATTGCCACCTCATCAGGCCCCTACGTATACACTTCAGTGTATCTTCTCACCACTGCACACATACACCTCAGTGTATATTTCTACCAGCTTGTACATACACCTTAGTGTATCTTTTTTCACCACTGCATACATACACCTCAGTGTATATTTTCTACCAGTTCATACGTACACTTTAGTGTATATTTCTCGTTATTCCCACACTTTCTCTTCTCCGCACCTCTACTTCAACTTCAGTTGCGATGAAAGAAATTTTTCAGACGATTCAAAAGTTCTCCGGCAAAGACACCGATGACCTGTTACTATGGCAACAAAAGGTAGTGATGTATCTATCGACAAAGGATCTGGAATTATGCGTTGAGAAAGACCCTGATGCTAACGCGACTCCGGACCAACTACGCAAAGACAAGAAAGCTAAGTCCATTTTATGCAGCTGCATTGATGACGTGATTGTCGGCGCAATAATGAAGGAAACAACGGCACACAAGGCGTGGGCGCTTCTTGAAAGCCTTTACCGCAAGAAATCACGATCCACCAGAACCAGACTCATCGCCGAGTTTTGGAACTGCACAAAGAATGACGCCCCGATGGCCACTTACATTGCCACCCTTCAAGTTTTACAGTCAAAGCTCCGCGCTATCGGAAAGGATATGACAGATGAAGACATGACTGATCGCCTACTATCAGGCCTCCCATCTTGTTTTGACGCATTCACCGTCACGTTGGATACACTCAGCGAAGTCAAGTTTGCCGCTACTGCCGCGTCG
>NZ_NADT01000016.1:0-15587 GCF_003264205.1 Bacillus sp. SRB_8
GTGAAAGTGGGGGTAGTTCAATTCAGAGATTTTTTGCACCAGAACCGAATAATCTGTAATCGAATTTTAAAATAAACAAGTTAATTAATCTAGCTTGTTTATTTTAGTTTAATATTATGCAATATTTTTCATGCAAACGATTGCGTTTTTCGTATATAATGAAAACGGATACAAAAGTGTTTTATAAATTTAAAAAAGGAAAAGGAGAAAAGGGATGAAAAAACAGTTTCAATATTATGGTATTGTCATTTTATCTGTCTTGATGTTATTTGTATCTCTATTAATTCCACAAGCAAGTTTTGCAGCCGTAAATGGAAAAGGAATGAATCCGGATTACAAAGCTTACTTAATGGCACCATTAAAAAAGATTCCGGAAGTAACAAATTGGGAGACATTTGAAAATGATTTAAGGTGGGCAAAACAAAATGGTTTTTATGCTATTACTGTTGATTTTTGGTGGGGAGATATGGAAAAGAACGGGGATCAGCAATTTGATTTTTCATACGCACAGCGTTTTGCTCAATCAGTAAGAAATGCAGGTATGAAAATGATACCTATTATTTCTACACATCAGTGTGGTGGAAATGTTGGCGATGATTGTAATACACCAATTCCTTCATGGGTTTGGAATCAAAAAAATGATGATAGTCTTTACTTTAAATCTGAAACCGGAACCGTTAATAAAGAAACATTGAATCCACTTGCTTCAGATGTAATTCAAAAGGAATATGGTGAACTATATACGGCATTCGCAGTAGCTATGAAACCGTATAAAGATGTAATCGCAAAGATATACTTATCTGGGGGACCAGCTGGAGAGCTGAGATATCCTTCCTACACATCTGCTGATGGAAGCGGTTATCCATCACGTGGAAAGTTTCAAGCCTATACAGAATTTGCAAAATCAAAATTCCGTTCATGGGTATTAAATAAATATGATTCCTTAAATGAAGTGAACAAAGAGTGGAGTAAAAAATTTACTTCTGTTTCAGAAATTTTACCACCAAGTGATGGGGAACTGTTTCTAAAGAATGGATATAACTCTTCATATGGAAAAGATTATTTAGAATGGTATCAAGGTGTTTTAGAAAGTCATACAAAATTAATTGGTGAATTGGCACACGATGCTTTTGATCCAAGTTTTCAAGTACCAATCGGCGCAAAGATTGCAGGAGTACATTGGCAATATAATAATCCGGTTATACCTCACGGGGCAGAAAAGCCAGCAGGGTATAATAATTATAGCCATTTACTTGATGCTTTCAAAAGCGCAAAGTTAGATGTAACATTTACTTGTCTAGAGATGACAGACAAAGGTAGTTATCCAGAATATTCAATGCCTAGAACATTAGTACAAGAAATTGCAACATTAGCTAATCAAAAGGGAATTGTATTAAATGGTGAAAATGCTTTAAGTTTAGGAAATGAGGCAGAGTATAACAGAGTTGCAGAAATGGCTTTTAATTATAATTTTGCTGGATTTACGTTACTTCGGTATCAAGATGTAATGTATAACAATTCATTAATGGAGAAATTTAAAGATTTATTAGGTGTGACTCCTGTTATGCAAACGATTGTAGTAAAAAATGCTCCTACATCAATAGGAGATACTGTTTATATTACTGGGAATCGTGCGGAATTAGGAAGTTGGGACACGAAACAGTATCCAATTCAATTATATTATGATTCTCATAGTAATGATTGGAGAGGAAATGTTGTGTTGCCAGCTGAAAGAAATATAGAATTTAAAGCATTTATTAAAAGTAAAGATGGAACGGTCAAATCATGGCAAACAATACAACAAAGTTGGAATCCAGTCCCACTGAAGACTACCTCTCATATAAGTCGGTGGTAATTATATTATGTAAACAAAAAAGATACTTTAATAAGTGATAAAGGATTTTTTTTGTTTTTGAAGGAAAAATAAATCTTAAAAAATGTCACATTCCTCTTTCTAGTTCTGTTGCAAAGTTTCCGAAGACATAAAGAGATGGGGAATATTGCGGACCAGTTTTATGAAACTATTAATAATTCATGTAATTCGTTATAGGGGTCTCGCCACATCGCTATCAAGCTAAGGTTATGAAGTACCATCACGACTTTCACCGAAATCACAAGGAGTCATATAAGGGATAGCACTACCCATAAAGCAAAAAATACGTTATCCTTTCTGTAGAATCATAGGAAAGAATAGCGTATTTTTTCATTTTATGGGGTATTTTGTTTTGTTAGGTTGATAGCGATGTGGCGATATCCCATAAATAAACTAGCATTCATTTAGTACTTAATCACAATAAGTTAATCCTTTATTAATTTCGTGTATGTCAAAGAAAGAAGGATCAAAATTTAATAAATCCCATTCTGCGTAGATTTTATGTTGTGGGTGTGAAGAATCTTTTATCGCTTCTAAAAATTCAATATACCCTGGAATGCCCCCAATATCCTCTAATGGCGCCGCATTTTCTCCTCCTATACATTTTATTTCATCAGAAGGTTGATCAAATATCTTTTCAACATGAATCTGTAACAGCCAATGATCTCCAAAATCATATACATATTGAAAAGCCTGATCCGTTTTTCCGATGTGTTGGTGTAGCATAGTTTTATCAGCATGTAGCATCGGGGACGACGTAGTCATTGCCAATGTATGAAAGGAAATGCTCGGATCAGGAGGAGATGAAATTACATATTTCCCCACAGTAAATTCAAATAAATGTTGGTGTTGCCACTGAAATAAGCATTGAATCACGTCATGTAAATCATCAAAGGATAAATCTGTCGGTAAACTAACTCTTCTCCAAATGGGGAAAGGACATCCCACTAATTCCAAGTGCAATTGATAACATTTCATTTGTGTTTCCTCCTGTTTTAAATGGATGGTATATGTCTAGTTATCATTTTCGCTGAAATAGTAAGAAATATAAAGTATAAATCAATAGGAGGAACAAAAAATCATGCTAGTGTACAAAGAATTCGTTGTTACCCCAAACTGAAAAAATGAGCTGAATTGTCGATAGGTAAAAATTTTCGTTTAGGGGGGACTTCACATCACTATCAACCTAAGGTTTTGAATTATCCCCATAACGAAAACTTTATGCATCGTTGACTTCTTTTAAACTGTGTTAGTTAATTTAAAGATAATTAAGAAAGCCGTTCCTATAGCTAAGAATGGCTCTTATATATAAAACTTAATTAATTGGTATATACTTCTTGAATCCCTTACTTATAGTGCCATTATAACCATTTTTAGAAAAGAATTTATGTGCTTCTATTCTAGTTGTACTACTTAATAAGATAATTCTTGTGGATCCCCTTGCAATTGATAGCCGTTCTACATGTTTTAGTAACTTTTCACCTATCCCATTACCTCGAAAATCTTCATTTACAATCACATACTCTAGAACGGTATATGGTCTAAATTGATATCCAGGATCAAGACAAAAAGTCATAAATATACTTCCTTTAACTTTACAATCTTCCTCATATACAAATAAAAAATTATTAGAATCATTCCTTATCTGCTCAATTCTTTCTGTTGAGACTCCCACGACTGAAGTCGGCAAGCCCTAATCCTTACGGATTAACGGGTGGGATTCTTGAATGACTAAGCGTTCGCAGTCCATTTCTGTTTTGAACAGCCTTCAAGATGAGGGCATCTCATTGCCCCTCCTAAACCAGACCATATAGGTGCTTAGGCTGATTGACTGTTACCATCAATCACAGTTGCGTAGCGAATATTCATCGCCCCAACGATATCACGATGTTTCTCAAACCCACATTTACACTTGTATTTTCTGTCTTGTGCCTTGTTCTTTTCAGAACATTTTGGACAGGTTTGACTTGTATAAGCAGGGTTCACATATTCGATCTTAATACCAACTAATGTCGCTTTGTACTCGATAAATTGTGCTAAACGATAAAATGACCAAGTATGTAGATTTTTTTCGTTTTTACGGCTTGTTCTTGCCGTCTGTCTAATATTCGTTAGTTGTTCTAATCGAATGACAGAAATATTATTATATATTGCAAAATCAATAATTTTACGACTTACTTTATGTTCTTCGTTTTTCATCCATCTTTGTTCTTTATCATTATATTGGCGAATAGCATTCAATTGCTTACCTTCTCCTAACTGCTTGCGGACACTACGAAACTTACGTTTCATATATTTATTTCGTCTTCCGTTTCCGAAGAAACGAACCTTGTCACCGTCTGTTACTGCAACAGCGGGAACTTTTAGCCCTAAATCGACACCCATTATCTTTGTTCCTGTCTTTTCGGATGTAGGAATTGTAACAGATATTTGAGCGATCCATTTGTGAGATTTTTTTGTGATGCGGAGTGTACCTAACTTGTGTTTTAACAAATTATAGTTACGATTATTCTTATCTACTAATAAAACACGTATTTTCAAACGAGTTGATTTTCCATTCACCATAAATGGAATCGAGATGTGTGTGAAGTTAAATGAATAATTTTGGTTATTCCATACGCAAACGGGTTTCTTTAAAATCGGAATGATTTTGTATTTACTTTTTTTCACCTTTGTAGAAAACACACTTTTCGCATCTTTAATCGCTTGATTCTTAACCGCACTTGGTAGGTTAGCGAGAACATCTTTTGTACTTTTCTTAGTGCTTTTCTTTAACTCAACCATTTCAGATACAAGTTCATTAATGACCCTGATATATTCGAGGCTACTTTGTTCCAATAAACAGATTTGTTCTTTTGTTGGAAGCAATTTAACTTGAACTGTTATGGTTTGCGACATAAGTTTCACCCCCGTGTTTTTTGATTTTCAACATAATGTTTTATTGTCTCACTTGATACATTTCCAGCAGTAGAAACAAAATAGGAACGTGTCCACAGACTTGGCAAGTGCATAAGGTGAGGAAATTCGTCCCTCAAACGCTTTGATGTCACCCCTTTAATTTTTGCCATTGTATCGGCGGGACTAAGTGTTGGCATTGTATTTAAAAATAAGTGAACGTGGTCTGTATCACATTCCATTGCGATAATAACAATATCCAGTCCGTTACATATTTCTTGAACCAACATTTTGAAACGTTCTTCTACTTTTGTGTTTAGAAAAATCTTTCTTCTGTATCGTGGACAAAAAACAAAATGATAGTTAATGAATGATACGGTTGTTTTAGTTCTTCTATAATCATTTATCATGGTTATACTGTATCAGTTTATTTATTAAACTGCAACAAAAATGATAAAAAATACCAACACTTTGGATACTTAAAGTACCACAAACCTTTCGATTTTTAATGGTACTCCGTATCCAACCTCACTATCATCCCATGCCTAAAGGCGATGGGCTTTCTCGTTCGGAAATGGCTGTAATACAGTTGTAAGTCTACATATGTTCCCGCTTCAGGACTATATGCGCTTGTTAAAGCAGTAGGTAATGTAATACCGAATCCACTTAATAGTCCTTGTAAATACCCTGACCAACCAGATGCAACAGCTGAGGAAGCTAATCCATATTCTAAAATTAAATCCCACCCTAAAATCCAAGCGATCAATTCTCCAAATGTTGCATAGCTATAAGTGTAAGCACTACCGGATACCGGTACAGTAGATGAAAATTCAGAATAACATAATGCTGCAAATACACAGGCTAAACCGGATAAAATAAACGACAAAACAAGTGCTGGTCCTGCGTGTCCTGCTGCGGCAACACCGGTAAGAACGAAAATTCCAGTTCCGATAATAGCGCCAATCCCGAGCATAGTAAGATCAAAAGCACCGAGTTCTTTTTTTAAAGATGCCTCTTTTTGTTCTGACTGTGCTAATAATGCTGAAATAGATTTTTTTCGAAATAGATTCATATAGTTACCTCATCTCATGGTTGTTTTAATATTCCGAAAAATTACATCGTTTTGTCGTATAATGTCGAATCCTTGTAGTTCACATTTTTATTCAAATAAATATTTTAAGTATCACTTTATTTCTTTTCGCTCAATCCATTTGTTCCAAATATATGCCTTTAAGGGAAATACTTATATCCCTATGAAATCAAGGTTTGTTGCGGTTATAAATTCCTTAGCGTACCATTTTCTCAAAATTATATGGTGACCCCAAATCGTCTTTGATAATCTATTGTGTATATCTGTATGCATCCTCTATATAAATCATAGAGATTGTTTGCATGTTGACTTTGGTTTTATGTACAATATAGGTAAAGATATAGTCTGAAACAGGAAGAGGAAAACCATGTCCAATTCATTAGTAAATTTACGTATCGATTTTGCATTTAAGCAGTTATTTGGCACAAATGGGAATGAAGATATTTTAGTTGCTTTTTTAAATGCCATTTTAAAAGATTCTTTAGAATCACCTATTGTTTCCCTACAATTAGAAGATCCACATTTACATCGAGAATATGAAGAAGATAAATTATCAATTTTAGATATTTCGGCTACATTAAATACAGGAACAAAGGTAAATGTAGAAATACAGTTGAATAACAATCACGATATGATTAAACGAAGCTTGTATTATTGGGGAAGGTTATACACCTCTCAATTGCAAAAAGGAATGCCTTATAGCTCACTTCATAAAACGATTACCATTAACTTGTTAAACTTTGTGATGTTTCCAGAATATGAAGCGTTTCATACAACAGGAATCCTTTGGAATCAGCAACAACAAAAGTTATTAAGTGACGATATAGAAGTTCATATTGTAGAGATTCCAAAGTTACTACAGCAATGGCGCGAAGAGAAAGTTAATCCGTGGGAAGATTCGTTTGTTCGTTGGTTATTATTATTACCAGCGAATGAAGATGAGTATCTCACACAAACATTGGAGGACATTGCCATGAACCAAGATCCGATTTTACAAAAAGCAATGAATAAGTGGGAACGTATGAGTCAAGATTCATCTTTCCGTCAAGCATATGAAGCAAGAGAAAAGGCTTTAATGGATGAGGCTGCAAAGTTTGCTCATGCTCGTAATGAGGGGAAAAAGGAAGGAATTCAAGAAGGGGTTCAGCAAGGGGTTCAGCAAGGAAAAATACAGATGATTAAAGGTATGCATGAACTTGGTGTACCACTTGAAACGATTGCTAAAGCCAGTAAATTAGGCATAGATGAGATTGAACGTATTTTAGAACAAAAATAATCAGCAACAAAAAAAGAACCTATTAATTGGGTTCTTTTTTTGAGCTATTTGTCAACTCGGGGTACGGAAATGATTCCGGGTATGAGGGGCCAAGCTGGAAAAATATTCAATAATAATGTACCTTTGAAATAAAGTCGTACTGTTTATAAAAAAGTTGCACCGCTTTATCCCTTTGTATAAAGGGATATTTTTTGTGCGTATTATTAATGGTTCTGGTGCAAACACTCCAAAACGCTTGTAAGTAACCTCCTAAACTTGGACATACTGATACTAGTACTCTGAAAAAGGATGTGATTGGTATGGAAAAGCAAAATCTATTCAAGTGGAAACTTTATCAACCTGATATTATTTTATTAACCGTGAGATGGTACCTACGGTACAACCTCAGTTTTCGTAATTTAGTCGAAATGATGGAAGAACGTGGGTTATCCCTTGCTCATACAACTATCATGCGATGGGTTCATCAATATGGTCCTGAATTAGATAAGCGAGTACGACGTCATCTTAAATCAACCAATGATTCTTGGCGAGTCGATGAGACGTATGTGAAAGTCAAAGGTCAATGGATGTACCTATATCGTGCTGTTGATTCAAAAGGAAATACAATTGATTTTTATTTAAGCAAAACAAGAGATCATAGGGCTGCAAAGCGTTTTTTCAAGAAAGCTTTGCAGTCTTTTCATGTTTCAAAGCCCCGTGTGATTACAGTGGACAAAAACCCGGCCTATCCTATAGCGATTGAAGAGTTGAAGACAGAGAAAAAGATGCCTGTAGGCATCCAAATAAGGCAGGTAAAATACCTTAATAACATTGTAGAGCAAGATCATCGTTTTATTAAAAAGAGAGTTCGTTCAATGCTAGGATTGAACTCTTTTCGTACAGCTAAATCTATTCTTTCAGGAATAGAAGCGATGCATATCATTAAAAAAGGCCAACTTATTTTACGGGATAAGTCTGTCCAAAATGAAGTGAAGTTTATTCATCAACTATTCGGAATGGCTGCATAAGAATAGATTCCATTAGGCATCTATATACCTCTTTCAAATAAATACAATCTTTGCACCAGAACCAAATTAGACATATTTTTATTTCCTCCACTTGTTATCATTCATTTGAATAGATAAGCATTATTTTTCAATTTCCTTTTACAGATTTGTAAGACTAGCAATTACAAACTTTAATTTTGAGAAGTGTTTCTTATCTGTATCTCAAACACCTATTTTCATCTCATATCTTTCAATTTCTTAATAATCATGTTCGGTGTCGCCCATTCATCACGGTCAAAGTCAGAAATAGACACTTCGATGTTTAAACGTTCTTGAAACTCTACTAATAAAGACACTGTACCAAAAGAATCTAGAATTCCTTCTTCAAATAATTGCACATCTGGGTTCTCTTTTACGATATCATTTTCACATACTTCTTCTAACACATTTAATACTTGATCTTTAAATTCAGACATTATTTATTCTCCTCTATATCCATGATTTATAATGAATTTCTTCATAGTCTTCTATTTTTTAACACATCATTTAAAAGAATCTGCCCCATCATCATTACAAAGTTATCCCTGGTCTTTGTATAATAGTTATTAAGGCTTAACAGATAGTTGTTCCCCGGAACATATGTGATTACAAATCCGTTGTTTGTTTCTTTAGGAAAAGGAATATATATGTTTTTAACATCCGGGTTTATAGCAATTAAATCTTTTGGAAATAAACAATTTAGATTACTTAAAAACGCTTTTCCATTAGAGATAGGTTGGATTTTTTTAGCTATGTTAACACCATCTTTGTTTTTACTCGAAGCTACTCCTCATATAATTACACCACCAGAAACATGAGAAAAAAACGAGACATTTTTTTCATAATTCTTTTTATCATCTTTTGAAAGGATACTGTTTGTATAATCCGTTTTTCGTTTAAATGTAAGGAAGATATTCTCTTCTTGCTGTTTGATAATCATTTGTTGGATGTATGAAAAACTTTCTTGTTCACACCTTGTAAAAATCTTCTCCGCATTCTCCAAAGTAAACTTTCTCCTTCTCTATTTTTTAATAAAAGGATTAAAAGAGTAGATTAAATCAAACAAACTTTGTATGTGAAGTGAATTTTTTAAAAATCTAATGCATTTGCCTTATTCTTTATTGTATTCACTTCCTGAGATTGCTGAGAAAGCCCGGTACATTCATGAAAAGCGAAATGTTTACACCCTATACATTCTGTTGTATTTAAATGTCCTAAAGCACAGTTAATGGCTTCCCCGGTATGGTTAAAAAAGTTTGCTTCCCCAATCTCAGCATACAATCCATTCTTATCTAGAGTTACTTTTAGCTCTGATTGAATGCCTGAAATAAGAAGTACGCCACCTTGTTTTTTAAAATGCTGAACAATATTCCTAAAGTAAGACTCTCCTGTGGTATCAATAAAAGGAACTTTTCCCATACGTAAAATTAAAACTTTTGGTTTATAATGAGTGGTCGCTAAAATATTTTGTTCAAATGTTTGAGCAGCCCCAAAGAATAATGGCCCTTCTATTGTGTAAATACTAATTTGTGGGCAATCATGAGCTTTATTTACCACATGTGGTAATAATTTTTCATTCTTTTTTGTATGATCAGGAAGCACTTTAGATATGACAAGCATATTACTCATACGTTTTGTAAACAAAATAATAGCTAAAATAAGACCGATTTCCACAGCTGTTGTCAAACTAGTAAATACAGTAAGCAAAAATGTTACCAGTAATACAAGAGAGTCTCCTGTCTTCATTTTAAGTATGTGAACAAAATGCTTTTGCTCACTCATGTTCCAAGCTACTACCATTAAAATAGGAGCCATACTGGCAAGTGGAATATGTGAAGCATATGGAGCTAACAGTAGAAGTGTAAATAATACAAATCCTCCATGAATAACACCCGAAACCGGGGAGACCGCCCCACTCTTAATATTGGTTGCTGTGCGGGCAATTGCTCCAGTTGCCGGAATTCCTCCAAATAACGGTGTAACAATATTGGCAATTCCTTGGCCAATAAGCTCTTTGTTACTGTTGTGTTTACTATTTGTCATACCATCTGCCACGACGGCGGATAATAGAGATTCAATACCACCCAACATTGCAATAACAAATGCAGGACCAATTAACTGTTTTATACGCTCTACTGTGATTTCTGGTATATCAAACTGAGGAAGTGTGTTTGGAATCGTACCATATGCTGTACCAATAGTAGGTACATGACCTGAGAAAAATACAGTTGCAATTAAAGTTGAAATAACAACACCTACTAATGAACCTGGTACTTTTGGGAAAATTTTTGGTGTTATGAGTATAACAAAAAAGCAAATCAAAGCAATTATGACACTGTAAGAATTGGTAGTACCGATATGAGTAAAAATTTCCTTCAGATTCGCTATAAATTCCTCATGCTTTTTTATACCTGTTAAACCTAAAAAACTAGCAATTTGTCCCGTAAAGATACTGACAGCAATACCTGACGTAAAGCCAATTGTTACAGGACGTGGAATAAATTTAATTAAAGATCCTAGTTTAAAAATTCCCATAAGGCATAAGATAATTCCAGCTAATAAACCAGCAAGTAGTAAATTTTCATATCCATAGGTAATTACAATCCCTAAAAGAATAGGAACAAACGCACCTGTAGGCCCTCCAATTTGGTACTTTGAACCACCAAATAGCGAAATAAGTATCCCGGCAATACATGTTGTATAAATCCCATACTCTGGCTTAACACCAGAGGCTATAGCAAAAGACATAGCAAGCGGAATCGCAACAACTCCAACAATCATTCCTGAAAGAAGATCCTTTTGAAAATGTCCCAATGAATATCCTTTAAATCTTCCCGTAAATAACCCTTTCATTACAAAACCTTCTTTTCTATTTTTAATAAACCTTACTTCTTCTGAAAGAATATTTTCTTTTGATAAATTTGAGTTACAAATGCATTTCTCATACTCTTATATAGACGCTTTTTATCTCTTTATAAGGGAGCATCAATCTAATATTAGTTATACGTTTTGCTTAAATGACGTTCTAATTTACCTATATCTCCTCCTTCTTGTATGTAGGAATTCAACCTTTCTACTAGAAGTAATCCACCTCGACTATCTAGCTTTTTCATATCTATAAACGATTTAATTCTTACTTTATCTGGGGTACAATCTCTACGAAACATTTGTCCTGGAATTTCACTCCAGAAACTATTCCATTCGTCCAGTAACCCTATTTGATCAAATAAAAAACTTTGAATTCCGCATAACCAAGCTGTACAAGCTGTATTTCTCTTTTGACATCCAACTCCATCCTGTAAATGCTGGCATGAAAAACAACAAGAATTTCCACTTTTAATACAAACATTACAAACGTGATGAGCTCCTATTGAGCGAAATATTTCCATTCCATGTTGAATGATATCTTCTTTCTTAACTTCAATGCTCAACTTAACCCTCATTAACTATCGTTTCACGTTCTGCTTCATCTAGTTCTTCTAACATTGAAATCGTGTCGATTAAATGGTTGTTAAAAATTTTCCGTGCAACTACCAGTAAGTCCACAATCATAGGGTCCCGTAGAGAATATAAAACTCGTTTTCCATCTTTAGTACCAACAACAATGTTTTTTGAACGTAGTACACTTAATTGTTGAGAAACAGCTGAACCTTCCTTGTTAAGGATGGTTTGAATTTCATTTACACTTCTTTCACCCTCTGACAATAGTTCTAGAATACCTATTCGCAGAGGATGTGATAAGGCTTTAAAAAAATCAGCTTTAAATTGTTGCATTTCATTTCCCATTAAAACACCTCTAGTACTTATTTATAATTAAAAACCAAAAACATCATATACATTTTCAAATGTTTGAATATGTATATGATACTTCTATGACTTACTATTTTCAATACAAATTTTGAAACGTTGAAAAAGAACCAGAAACGACCGTTTAAGGAGCTCTATTTAGTTCTAATAAAACTGAAAGAAATACGGTCAAAAACCAGTTCCAAAACTCATTATCAAAAACAAAGTACCATAACAAACATTAAAAGTCGTTTATGGTATTTTGTTAACGTATGGTAAAACCAAGTTTTTCAACTTAGAAATTCCTTAGCGTACGAAATTCGCGTTTAGTTGGCGAGACCCCATCGCCATCAAGCTAATAAAGGCAAATACCCCCAAAACGAGAAAATCGGCATATTCAGGTAAAAATATACATTTTTTTGTTTTGGAGTAACTAGTTTCATTAACTTGATGGGCATGTGGTGCTACCCCATCGCTATCAAGCTAAGCTTATGCAAAGTCAATTTTAGGCGAGATTGTTTCTTTTTTCTAAAGGGCAAGTGTAGGTGATTGAAAGATTTGCATACGAAATAAACCCTAACGGGTTTCACTTTTTTGAATTAAGCGGCTTGATTATCAGACATGGTACAATTGTAAACAACACCTAATATATCAAAGACCGTTTTTTTCTCATATCGATGAGATTTCCGCCCGTTTTGCTGTAAGAGATTGAACAGGCGAATTAGAATCTTTGATAGCTCTTGGGTGTCTTTCTGTATAGCTTGGAAAAGAAGAAGAAAGTAATCTTTAATCATATATATGGCCTTATATTCACTCAGTTCTCGTTTCTTTTTCATAAGAAGTAATTGCCGCATTTGAAACATGGTAGAAGAACAGAGTAGAATGGCAATCAGTTGCCCATACAAATGGCATTCCAATCGTTCTCGTTTTATCTTTTTACAATGATGAATTTGAAAGAATGACTTCCACGTTTTAAATAAAATTTCGATTTGCCAACGCAAAGAATACCAGTCATGTACCTGTCCCATCGGGACAATATCTGTAGGGGTGTTTGTCATATATACATTGATTGATACCACTGAGCCGTTTACTACGAGGAGAATACTTCATTCCTTTCTTTTTCTCTCGAACAGCTTGATCTTGTAGACGTTTTTTTTGTTGTTCTTCTGTAAGTCGATGAACAATAACACGAGTCTGTACTTTGTCACTCATCCCTACATAAGCATCTGTTATTTCATAGGTTTGTCCTGGCTGCATGGAATTCATCAACTTCTCCATATCTAACTGAATGTATTGCGTACCTTTCTTTATTCTTCCGTCTTGAAAGTAACCTGGATTGAGATTTTTCTGATAAATACGAGTGTTGGATTTGATACGAGAGATATAGTAGGCTTTCTTATCATGTATATGTTGAAGATCTTTGAGATGAAAATAACCTAAATCTCGGATACACAAGTCATTCGCTTTCACAGTTGGGACGCACAAAGAACCGTAAGTTCGATCATGTTGTTTACCTGGTCCTGTATGAATGTGAAGGAACTGTCCACTTAAAAGGTCATATTCAAGTTGGATTTTCACACCGGCCTTATGACTGCAACCTCCTGCACCTGGGTAAGTCGATGAAAATACATCTGGAAGTTGAAATGCAGTTGAATCTAAGATACGAATACGCTTAAAAATAGAAGTATATGGCGAAAAAAAAAGCATAGATGAAGATAACTTTTGGTTCAGAAGTTTAGCTAATACTTGTTGGAGAAACTGCACAGCTGTGGCGTTAAATCGTTGATTCAGTCCTTCAGGACTGATAAGTACCGCTGTTGATGCTTCTAAACAGCTACAAAGTTGGGTTAAGGAAGTTTTCGCGACACTTTGGCTTATCCATACGCATAAAGCTACTAAATCTTGTGCTTGATACTTACTTGTTCGCTGTACAAACCCAACATCTCTAGCAAGATCCTGTAAGGTATTTGGGGACAAAAGACTCTGAATTTCCTGTGCAAATAGTTGTAACTCGTCAGATATCGACATACAAAAAAACGCCATCCTTTCCTATGATTCTACAGAAAGAATAACGTATTTTTTTCACTTTGAGGGGATTTCTTTTTGTTAGCTTGCTAGCAATGTGGTCGAACCTCTAATAGTTACTAATAATAATTGCATGTTAATAATTGGATATATTGATTATCACCAGCAAGAAAAGTATAATAATGGTAGAGATGTATACATATACGGGTGGAGTATGTCTATTCATTGAAAGAATAATCATTCAAGGAATGTATGGTGTGGTGTTATCATTCTATTTACTAGGCGGATACCTTTATGTATCGACTTTTATTTGTGATGAGAATAATACATCTCTAATTACACATATCATCGTGTGCTTATTTATTAGGGGGAATATGAAATGACACATTTACAAAATAAAGTTGCTCTTATAACAGGAGTAAGTAGTCCAAGAGGTATCGGCGCTGCTATATGTCGCAAATTTGCTTCTCAAGGTATAGATATTTTCTTTACACATTGGCAGTCTGAGGCTAGTTGGCCAGAGAAATTCCAAAAAGAGATTTTAGAATTAGGAGTCCGCTGTGACAACCTAGAAATTGATCTCTCAGATGCAAATGCTGCATTTGAAATAATGGATATTGTTACAAAGCAGTTTGGTACTCTTTCGATTTTAGTTAATAACGCAGCATACTCAAACAGAGATGGCTATGCAAAGTTAGATGGTCAAATACTTGATAACCATTATGCAGTTAATATGAGAGCAACTTTTCTTCTTTGTGCGGAATTTGCTCGCCGTTTTGAGAATTCGAATATAGATGAAGGAAGAATTATTAATATGACATCGGGACAAGAATTAGGGCCAATGCTTGGGGAATTAGCATATGCTGCAACAAAAGGAGCAGTTGCAGCTTTTACTAAGTCTATATCAGCGGAACTTGCTCCTTTAGGAATTACGATTAATGCGGTAAACCCAGGACCAACAGATTCAACGTGGATGACAGATGAAATTAGAAACCACCTTTTGCCTAAATTTTTAATGGGGCGTATTGGTATGCCAGAAGATGCAGCGTGCATAGTGGCATTTCTTGCTAGTGACGATGCAAAGTGGATTACTGGTCAAGTTATGAACTCAGAAGGTGGATTTTTACGAAGTTAAATGAAGTGAAGGGTTTATAGTCGCCGTATTGAGTGTCCTTATGTATTTTGTAACCGCTCTGTATCTCGAAAATGTAGTATATACATGGAAAGTATATATTAAAATATTTGCTGCAATATTAGTGATTGTTGCTAAGTCAAATCATCTCGTTTACTTATGGGCATTACCATACTACAATATTACTATTAATGACAGAAAAGATGATGGATGGACGATGATTAAATAATCCTATTTTCCATAAGAAAGTGACACACTATTTAATAAAATAGCTTATTTGGGTATAAATAATATAACGACCAATCCTGCCAAATTTAATTGGGAGGATTTTTTGTTCTCCCTTTAAAGAGAGGAATAGATGGTATGAAGGAACTTTTTAAAATACGGGAGGTCTCTGTGGGGGTAATGGGAAATACTGTATTAAACATAAAAATTTTGTTTTGGGGGCAACTTGTTCTGTTAGGTTGATGGCGATGTGGTGCTAC
>NZ_NADT01000152.1:0-340 GCF_003264205.1 Bacillus sp. SRB_8
AAACCGACAGAGTGAGGACACTGCATGTGAGATATCCGGTCTGGTGCACGTTGCGATCCAGTTAAGAGCTCCAACTAGTTCACGATAGGGAATTTCTTGCATTTCTTGCTTCTCTTCGGCGGTTGTTGCACACATGTTCTTCTCCAGGTAGAGTCCTGATTGTTCGGGCGTGTCTGCGTGCTTGCAGTCCATCATGTTGAACTTTGATAATTGCTCCAAGATGTAGGCCTCTTGGTCAAGTAAGATACCGTCATTACTACGTGTGATCCTCATCCCTAGTAAGCGTTTCGGGTTACCTAGATCCGTCATTGGAAAACGTGTGGAGAGCTGAGAAACGATT
>NZ_NADT01000153.1:0-405 GCF_003264205.1 Bacillus sp. SRB_8
TAACCGAGCTTACTGGAACTGCCTTTTTTCTGCCGGACCGACTTTACGAAAATGGGCATAACTTCTTCGTCCGAACTCCGAATGAGGTGAAACGAAGTGCGTTAGGTAGCTAACTCAAAGGGCTTTCCATGGATATATTATTGGCCACCCAAATAATTTGTGTGCTAGGAGATATGACCCTCCAAAGTAGACCCTCGAAAAGGCTTCACTTGGAAATTTCGGATTTTGATACGGTTGCTCTAAAATTTGGGTTAGACCCATTTCCCACTCAATTTGACCCCCTAAACAAGAATATGAAGTCGGATTTTCGAAAAACGAAACAGATCTTTTTATATACAGCTAAACAAGTTTCCGGTAACTTCCGAAGCACATTTTTAAGAACTTTTTGGGTCAAATTCAAATATA
>NZ_NADT01000154.1:0-282 GCF_003264205.1 Bacillus sp. SRB_8
CGACAAGAGTGCCCACCTGTATACCGATAGACCATGACAAACACAATATATATTCGGCAACAATGACATCGAAAGCGAATGCAGCCTTACTCCCCCACAAGTATGGCGAATTCCAGGACGTGTTCGAGAAGAAAAACGCCGACCAACTGCCCCCACATCGCACATATGATTGCGCCATCAACTTTAAAGAGGAGACTGGCCCGCTGCCATACAGGAAGGTCTACAAACTCGGCCAGACCGAACAAAAAGATTTGCGCCAGTACATCGAAGACAACCTCAAGA
>NZ_NADT01000155.1:0-465 GCF_003264205.1 Bacillus sp. SRB_8
CTAGAGGTGTCAGAAAAGGTACCACAGGGATAACAGGCTTGTGGCAGCCAAGCGTTCATAGCGACGTTGCTTTTTGATCCTTCGATGTCGGCTCTTCCTATCATTGTGAAGCAGAATTCACCAAGTGTTGGATTGTTCACCCACCAATAGGGAACGTGAGCTGGGTTTAGACCGTCGCGAGACAGGTTAGTTTTATCCTACTGATATGCGTTATCTTCGTCGTGACAGTAATTCAACTCAGTACGAGAGGAACCGTTGATTCGCATGACTGGTAAATTCGGTTGCTCGACAGGGCATTGCTGAGAAGCTGTCATGCGTGGGATAACGGCTGAACGCCTCTAAGCCGGAAGCCTCGCTGGAAATCGACGAACTGTTAGTCCGCTGTGTGAAGAGTTTTGGCAATAGCACCTTTCGGGGTGCTCTGGATCATATCTTGTTTGTGTGGCTGGTTCGTGTCTAAAACGG
>NZ_NADT01000156.1:0-376 GCF_003264205.1 Bacillus sp. SRB_8
TATATACCAAAGACCTTCGGATCAGGACAGTATCCCCCTGTTTAGAAGTAGACCCCCACGACCTTCCAGCCCCCGTGCGACTTCCTAAAATATCCTCTGACTGGTGAGCATAGAAACGATATAAGACAGTTGAGAGAGAAGGAAGAAGACGAAACAATCCAGTCAGGCGGGGAAATCTGACCACGAAAGGTATATAAGGCAACCCCCATGCCGTTACATGTAAGCCGCGAGTGACCCCAAAATGCTGTGAACACTAAGGAAATCGAACTCACGACCTTGATAGCCATCATACTGTTAGGAACTGCGCCCGAGATACACAGTTACCAACTGACCCAAAAGGTACTATGATGACACAAGGCCATCATTCTCGGATCCT
>NZ_NADT01000157.1:0-317 GCF_003264205.1 Bacillus sp. SRB_8
GTCGGTGGGGCCGGGGCAGACCACGTTGACGGTGATGCCCTGGCGCGCGTGTTCCCGCGCCAGGGTCTTGGACAGCGCCACCAGACCGCCCTTGCAGGCGGCGTAGACGGCCTCGCCCGAGGAGCCGCCGCGCGCGGCGTCGGACGCCACGTTGACGATGCGGCCGGCTTTGCGTTCGACCATGCCCGGCAGCACCGCGTGGTGCATGTGCAGCGCTCCCGTGAGGTTGATGGCGATGAGCCGGTCCCACTCTGCGGGAACCGTTTTGGTGAAGGGCTTGAACACGTCCCAGCCGGCGTTGTTGACCAGCACATCGA
>NZ_NADT01000158.1:0-279 GCF_003264205.1 Bacillus sp. SRB_8
GATAAGAGGCAGAGGTGGAGATTGAACGCGCTCTGGGATCTCGTTATCCTTGTGTGGGGACAGAAGAGCAACATGGAATGCGTTGTGGAGCCGACTGTCATGTGATAGGGATAAACGGTAGGTCACTGGGTTGATCATCTCTGTAATGGAGTACGGCCCTAATCTTCGACTACTCAGCTTAGAACTAGGACGGCCAGATGAAATACCCTCCGATTTCAACCAAACCTTATCGCCAACCTTGTAGTTCGGATGAGGTAGTCGTTTCTTATCAGCGAAATG
>NZ_NADT01000017.1:0-171221 GCF_003264205.1 Bacillus sp. SRB_8
TCGTTCAGTTTTCAAAGAACTTATCTGCCACTTCAGAAGCGACTTCATCATATTAACATCTTCATTTTTCGATGTCAACTATGTTTTTCAATTTCTTTTTTGTCGTTTTCTGCGTTTCTGCATCAGCGACGTTTATTAATATATCATGTGAAAAAATGAAATGCAACACCTTTTGAAAACTTTTTTGAAACCAACTACATTTCTTTTTTAATATCATATACTTAAACGAAACATCTCTTTCATTTCTAAGTAATTCCTACATATATTCTATAGAAAGTCACTCTGTCAAAAAACGTTTCTTTCTATATAAAGTGAAGGCTAATAATCGGGCATTTACGGGCAGTCGTCTCCCACCTAACTTTCTCGCATTCGGCGAATTTTGAGGCGGGGCTGACTGCCCGCAAATAGTGGGATAAACGTTTTATTCATATACCATATCATACAAGGAGGAATATACATGGACTACACCGACTTATTAATAAAACTAGGTCTCTCGGCTATTTTAGGATTCGCTATCGGTTTAGAGCGCGAATTAAAACGTAAACCACTCGGCTTAAAAACATGTTTAGTTATTTCTATTATTAGTTGCCTCCTAACTATTGTTTCTATTAAAGCAGCTTACAACTTACCACATACCGATCATATGAATATGGATCCACTTCGACTTGCCGCTCAAATTGTATCAGGAATTGGTTTTTTAGGTGCCGGTGTAATTTTACGCAGAGGAAACGATAGTATTGCGGGGTTAACGACCGCCGCTATGATTTGGGGTGCTTCTGGCATCGGCATTGCCGTTGGAGCTGGTTTCTATATCGAGGCTATTTTCGGAATGTGTTTCCTTATGATTAGTGTAGAACTTATACCATTAGCGATGAAATACGTCGGTCCTAGATCATTTCGCCAACGTGATATCGCAGTGAAACTCGTTGTACGAAATATGGACAATATCCCGACCGTAATTGAAGAAATAAAAGAAATGGATATAAAAGTTAAGAACATGAAGCTCAAAACATTGGAAAATGGTTCGCACTATTTACATTTAAAATTGTCTATCGATCAAAAAAGACATACTGCTGATGTTTATTATGCTCTTCAGCATCTTGAAAGTGTTCAACAAACTGAAGTTGAAAGTATGTATTAATTATGAAATGAACTCTCTTTTTAATTAGAGAGTTTTTCTTTTTTCTATAATGGTAACAATGAATGTAGTCCTGAAAAGTAAGGAGGAATAGGAACTTGAAATCCCGTCCGAATTTAGTAGATACATTTCGTGATTCCATTATTTTTCGTTTAATTTGTTTTATTATTGTACTTACTACCTTCTCCGGCTTTCTTATACATATATTAGAGCCATCTCACTTCACCACATGGTTCGACGGGGTTTGGTGGTCAATCGTTACCATTTTCACCGTTGGATACGGCGATTTCGCCCCCCATACAACGATAGGAAAACTTATTGGTATATGTATTATTTTATTAGGAACGGGATTTTGTTCTTATTATATGGTTCTATTCGCTACCGACATGATTAATAAACAATATATGAGAATTAAGGGTGAAGCAGCTGCTACCTCTAATGGTCATATGATTATCGTTGGCTGGAATGAGCGTGCAAAACATGTTGTAAAACAAATGCACATATTACAACCGAACCTTGATATCGTTTTAATTGATGAAACACTTTCTTTACTTCCAAAGCCATTTCATCATTTAGAATTTATAAAAGGTTGTCCGCATCACGATCAAACTTTATTAAAAGCTAACATTACAACAGCTCACACTATATTAATAACAGCGGATAAAGAGAAGAACGAAAGCTTAGCAGATACACAGTCCATTTTAAATATTTTAACTGCAAAAGGACTTAATCCAAACATTCACTGCATCGCTGAACTTCTTACTTCTGAACAAATCCAAAATGCAACGAGAGCTGGCGTATCAGAAATTATAGAAGGAAATAAATTAACGAGCTATGTATTTACCGCTTCTCTTTTATTCCCTTCCATTTCAGGTGTACTATTCTCACTTTACGATGAAATCTCTGATAACAAATTACAACTGATGGAGATTCCCCCGTCCTGCACCGGACAATCCTTTGCAAATTGTAGCTATACTCTTTTAAAGCAAAACATTCTCTTACTAGGTGTAAAGCGCGACGAACAATATATGATCAATCCAGTTCATTCTTTCATTCTCATCGAAAGCGACCTACTCATCGTTATTCACCATTAAAAAAATGATTTTCTAGTTCTTGTACCAATACTTTACCAATATTGACATACTTTCTTTTCACATCTCCATCTGGATCTTGCGGCTCCGCAAATTGATCCAATCCACTCGTTCCAGCTGTTAAAGCATTAACATTATCATCTAGTTCGTCTTGATATACGTGCGAAAGAATATACGGTGTTTCAAGACGGACTATTACACCAGGCACATCTAGTTCCCCATCCACCGCTGTAAATGGTACGCGTAAAAATTGATACCCTTCTTCTTCGTCGATTTTATAATCAAAGCATCCTTTATCATAATCCCAATTACCGCCAATACTATATCCAAGTGGTTTCATAACCTCTTCTAACTTATATAACGCATATGTACATCCTTCTAATTTTGATTGAATCGGAATCAAGCCCATCCCTCCTAGACTTTTCCTTTAGCATACCCATTCTAGTTTGAATATACCGATGTACCTTTCAATAAAATAATAAAAAGCGACCGGAGACCCGATCGCTTTTCATTATTTTAAACGCTCTTCTAATTCTGCTTTTAATTCTTCAAATCCTGGTTTACCAAGTAAAGCAAACATGTTTTTCTTGTATGCTTCTACTCCTGGTTGGTCAAATGGATTTACGCCTAATAGGTAGCCGCTCATCGCACATGCTTTTTCGAAGAAGTATACAAGGTAACCGAATGTGTACTCATTTAATTCAGGGATGTTTACGATTAAGTTTGGTACTCCGCCATCGCTATGTGCAAGTAATGTACCTTCGTATGCTTTTGTGTTTACGAAGTCTATCGTTTCACCAGCAAGGTAGTTTAATCCATCTAAATCGTTGTCGTCTAATTCGATTTTTAGTTCGTGTGTAGATTTACCTACTTTAAGAACTGTTTCGAATAGGTCACGACGACCTTCTTGAATGTATTGACCTAATGAGTGTAAGTCAGTTGAGAAGTTTGCTGAAGATGGGAAAATACCTTTTTGATCTTTTCCTTCACTTTCACCAAATAACTGTTTCCACCACTCAGAGAAGTAGTGAAGTGCTGGCTCATAGTTAACAAGCATTTCAATTGTTTTCCCTTTATTATATAAAGCATTACGAACTACTGCGTATTGGTAAGCTGGGTTTTCTTCAAGTTCTGATTTCGCGAAATCATTATGGCCAGCAGCTGCACCTTTCATCATCTCTTCAATGTTTAGGCCACTTACAGCGATTGGCAATAAACCTACTGGTGTTAATACAGAGAAACGACCGCCAACATCATCTGGAATAACGAACGTTTCGTAGCCTTCATTATCAGATAATGTTTTTAAAGCACCGCGCGCTTTATCTGTAGTCGCATAAATACGTTTGCGTGCTTCTTCTTTTCCATACTTTTCTTCTAATAATTTACGGAAAATACGGAATGCGATTGCAGGCTCTGTTGTTGTACCTGATTTGGAAATAACGTTAATAGAAAAGTCTTTACCTTCTAGTACGTCCATTAAATCTTTCATGTAAGTGGAGCTAATGTTTTGTCCAACAAATAGCACTTGTGGAGTTTTACGTTGTTCTTTAGAAAGCGTGTTATAGAAAGAATGGTTTAACATTTCAATTGCTGCGCGTGCTCCTAGGTAAGAACCACCAATACCTACAACAAGTAAAATGTCAGAGTCATTTTTAATTTTTTCTGCGCATTTTTGAATGCGAGCGAATTCTTCTTTGTCATATTGAAGCGGAAGCTCTACCCACCCAAGGAAATCGTTCCCAGCTCCAGTTTTTTCGTGGATTGCATGATGTGTTACTTTTACTGCATCACGTAAATAAGTTAGTTCATTTTCACCGATGAAGGATAACGCTTTAGAATAGTCGAACGTTACATGTGTACTCATCTTTTTCCCTCCAATTATGTATATGTATTTCTGTATTCACTTTAGCGAAACTAAAGTTGTAAATCAAGCGATTCAACAATTGTAAACGTAACCATTATTTATTTTTTAGAAAAAGTTCATTTTTTGCATAAAAATTCGAATTTTTCGGTATAGATGTATATACATCGTTTTTCGTACATTTTTCATGTATAAAAACAACAAAACTATACCATTCTATAAAGGAGTTAAATTTTCTTATTAACTCCTTGCTTGCTCACGCTTCACATTAAGGGGGGGCTTTTCATGAGTACCTTGCAACGTATCGCATTAGTCTTCACTGTAATCGGCGCTGTTAACTGGGGACTGATCGGGTTCTTCCAGTTTGACTTAGTAGCGGCTATTTTCGGGGGACAGAACTCAGCTCTTGCACGTATTATTTACGGCATCGTTGGTATTTCTGGGCTTATCAATCTCGGCTTACTATTTAAACCATCCGAGAATCTTGGTACTCACCCAGAAACACATGAAATTCAATAGTCAGTATGTCTTTTTCGCCTCCGACATACGAATATGATTGCATGCAATCATATTTGCAAATATATATATCATAAGTCACAGTAAAAGAGGAACGCTCATATGCGTTCCTCTTTTACTTTATTACCTCCGACTCTTCAATCCATTCTGCTAGCTTTTCTCGCAGTGTATTAAATCCGTTCTCTGATGGATTCGGTATAAGAATTCGTCCTTGCTTTCTTTTCGCCGCTTTTAACGATAAACTCATTTTTCTGTGTTCTTCATCAATTGAAAGTACTTTTACTTCTACTGTATCTCCGACCTTTAAAAAGTCATGAATGTCTTTTACATACCCATTTGTGATTTCAGATATATGCACAAGTCCTTGTGTTTCTGCATCCAAAGCTACAAATGCACCGTAATCTTGAATTCCAGTTACTTTCCCTGTTACAACCACTCCCGTTGTATATTGTTCTGACATGTGAAACACTCCCATACGTTTACCATTTTCTCTACAATTGTAAATAGCAAAGCAGATGTATTTATTGTTAAATATCCGATTAGTGGTAAGTATCCTAAGTAAAACACCGAGGATACTCCCACCTTATATTAGTAAATTATACCACTTTGATAGAACTCATTCAAAATTCACGAAAAAATTTCCTGTAATACGTATAATTCTCCAATATTAGGATAGAATACTAACACATGGCTTTCTAGTATTCCCCCCCTTTTATGGACAAAACGTATTGTGTTTTGTCCTTTTTTTATTCTCTATGAACCGTTCCATTCTCTTCATTGCTTCCATAAGTTGCTCAAGCGATGTTGCATACGAACAACGAATAAATCCTTCACCACTCCCGCCAAACACATTTCCAGGAACAACAGCCACTTTTTCTTCTAATAATAATTGTTCTGCAAATTCTGCTGAAGATAGTCCAGTTGAAGCTATAGAAGGGAAGACATAAAATGCCCCGCCTGGCACATGACATGTTAAGCCCATTTCATTGAAAGATGTCGTCATAAAGTTACGACGTTTTTTATAGCTATCTCTCATTCGAATTACTTCATCATTTCCCCCGCGTAATGCTTCAAGTGCTGCAAATTGAGACATCGTCGGTGCACACATCATTGAATACTGGTGGATTTTGAGCATTAATTCTGAAAATTGAACAGGGGCTGCAATCATCCCAAGACGCCATCCCGTCATGGCAAACCCTTTTGAAAATCCTGAAATTAAAATCGTATGGTCACGCATATTTTTAATACTCGCGAAACTCGTATATGCTTCGTCGTATACGAGCTCTGCATAAATTTCATCCGATAACACGATTAAATTATACTTCTCAACAATAACAGCTAGCTTTTCTAATTGGGATTTATTTAACATTGCGCCTGTTGGGTTATTGGGAGAACAAAGTAATATTGCCTTTGTTTTCGTTGTAATAGCTGCTTCAATTTGATCTGGCTGTACTTTAAATTCATCTTTTAATGAAGTCGCCACTGGAACTGGGACCCCGCCCGCTAACGTAACAAGCGGTGCATACGAAACGAAACTTGGTTCAATAATAAGTATTTCATCATCAGGGTTTACAATAGCACGCATCGCTACATCTAGCGCTTGACTCGCTCCAACTGTAACAATGATTTCATCATTCGGATCATAAGATACTGCAAATTGTTTTTTTAGATACTTTGCTATTTCTTGACGGAGCTCCAATAATCCTGCATTTGCTGTATATGACGTATATCCTTGTTCTAAAGAACGAATACATGCTTGCCTTACATTCCAAGGTGTAACAAAGTCCGGCTCTCCCACTCCAAGTGAAATAACACCTTTCATACTTGCCGCTAAATCAAAAAACTTTCGTATACCGGACGGTTGTAAAGATTCTGCTACTCTAGATAGGTCAAATTGCTTCACGGTGTCACCACAATTCTCTTATCATCATCTGTCTTTTCATAAATAATCCCCTCATGTTTATACTTCTTCAAAATAAAATGAGTTGTCGTTGAAACGACAGATTCAATTGTTGCTAATTTCTCAGAAACAAACATCGCTACTTCTCCCATCGTCTTTCCTTCTAATGTAATAGAAAGGTCATATGTCCCAGACATTAAATAAACGGATTTCACTTCTGAATAGCGATAAATTTGTTCAGCTACTGCATCAAAACCGACACCACGCTTCGGTGTAACTTTCACATCAATCATCGCCGTTAAACCAGTATGTTCTTTCACTTTTGTCCAATCGATATGTGTTACATAGTCCACGATAATCTTTTCACTTTCTAATTTCGCAACCATTTTTTTCACTTCTTCTACTTCTATATTTAACAACTTCGCTAATGTATCTACAGATAAACGACTATTCTTTTCAAGACAAGCTAATAATTCCAATTCTTTCTCTGTCACCATATAAATCATCCTTCCTTTTAGTTTCTGTCTAAATTATACAAATACTCTTTCCAATTTGAAAAGAAGATTTTTTTAGTGAATTATGTCAAAATAAAGTGAAACTTTAATCAGTGGAAAGACTCACCCCGCTGATTATTATTTGAACCAATCGAGCTTTTACGGACCGTTGCTTTCCCACCTAACCTCTTTGCTTAAGCTGCTTTTTGAGGCGGGAGGCTTACTGTCCGTTACGTTAAATCGGGGTAAAGTGAAAAAACGCAGGATAAAGTGAAAGGGGATGGAACCGTGAAACCAAAAGTATATATTGCCGAACCAGTTCCAACATTTGTAGAAAACTATTTATCAGAACACTGTGATTTTGAAAAATGGGATCAAAACGAGAAAGTACCTCGTGATGTTCTATTAGAAAAAATAAAAGATAAAGATGGGTTATTAAATTTCGGATCTACTATAAATGAAGAATTATTGCAGGTTGCTCCTAATTTAAAAGTAGTAAGTAACATTTCTGTTGGCCATGATAACTTTGATTTAAAAGCGATGGAGAAACAAAATGTTATCGGAACGAATACTCCATATGTGTTAGATGATACAGTAGCCGATCTCGTTTTCGCTCTTATGTTATCTGCTGGTCGCCGTGTTTGCGAACTCAATTCCTATGTAAAAAATGGTGAATGGAACGCTGAAATTGGAAAAGAACACTTCGGACTAGATGTACATCATAGTACGATTGGTATTATCGGAATGGGACGAATTGGAGAAGCTGTCGCAAAACGAGCGAAATTCGGCTTTGATATGAATGTCCTTTACTATAACCGTCGCCGTAAAGAAGAAGCTGAGCAAAAATTTGATGCTACATATTGTGATTTACAAACTTTAATCAAACAATCTGATTTTATTATTCTTCTTACTCCATTAACAGATGAAACGTATCATCTTATCGGTGAAAAGGAATTTTCACTAATGAAAGAAACAGCAATTTTCATTAATGCTTCTCGCGGGAAAACAGTAGATGAAACTGCATTAATTCATGCGTTAACAGAAAAGAAAATATTTGCAGCCGGCATCGACACATTTACACAAGAGCCGATTCAAAAAGAGAATCCGCTCTTATCATTACAAAACGTTGTAACTTTACCGCACATCGGATCTGCAACATTAAAAACTCGGCAGCAAATGGCAATGACAGCTGCTGAAAATTTAGTAGCAGGATTACAAGGAAAAACACCACCTAATATTGTGCGTGGGTAATTATAAAGTGAAACTTTAATCAGTGGGGGTTTTGTCCATCCCCACTGATTATTAGCCTTCACCAATCGGGCTTTTACGGGCAGTTATCTCCCACCTAACTTCCTCGCATTCGCCGAATTTTGAGGTGGGAGTCTACTGCCCGTTAATGCGGGATAAATAAGCGAAAGGCAAGATGACGATGTCATCTTGCCTTTTTTTGTTAACATATTTTGTTTCTTGCCGGGAGATGATATGAACAAAAATCAATGGAGTGACAAAAAATGAACCATGAATGCAAATGCCCTTACTTCACTTTTTCCACTCGCGGGACTACTATTCATTACGAATTGTATGAACATAATACTAAAAAAGAACGACCTACTTTCGTACTCGTTCACGGCTTCCTCTCTTCCTCATTTAGCTATCGACGACTCATTCCTTTACTAACAAAGGAAGGTACAGTAATTGCCCTTGATTTACCACCATTCGGAAAAAGTGATAAATCTCATCTCTTTAAATATTCTTATCACAATTTAGCAGCTATTATTATCGATTTAATCGAACATTTATCTCTCGCGAATATTGTATTAGTTGGCCATTCTATGGGCGGACAAATTTCACTCTTTGTAAACCGACTACGCCCTGAATTAATTTCAAAGACGATTTTACTATGTAGCTCTAGTTATTTAGCACGCGCAAACTTACCTTTACTGTACTCCTCTTATTTACCGTTCTTCCACTTATACGTGAAGAACTGGATTATTCGAAGGGGCATCGTCCATAACTTAATGAATGTCGTTCATGACCATTCATTAATTGACAATGAAATGATGGAAGGCTATGCTGCTCCTTTTTATGATGATCGTATATTCCCTGCTTTAACTCGAATGATAAGAGACCGTGAAGGTGACTTATCTTCAACTGAATTACAAAAAATCGAAACCCCAGTATTACTCATTTGGGGTGAAAAAGATCGCGTCGTCCCTGTACATGTAGGACACCGTCTCCATAAAGACCTGCCAAATTCAACTTTCATTTCTTACGAAAATACAGGGCACTTACTACCTGAAGAAAAGCCCGATCATGTTTATGAAGAAATTATTACGTTTGCGACGCAATAAAGTGAAGCTTTAATCCGTGGGGGTTTTTACGGGCAGTTTGATTTCTCGCCTAACCTCTTTGCTTCAACCGAATTTTGAGGCGGGAGTCTTACTGCCCGTTAAAACGGGATAAAGTGAAGCTTTAATCAATCAGCACAAATGAAAACAAACAAAAAGGCTGTCGTAAATTCCGACAGCCTATAACGAACAACTTCCGCCTTCTTTTAGTACGAGTAACTCTACTGCTAATTTTTCGCATTTTTCAAGTGCAGGTACTTCTTCAAAAGACATAAAGTATATATGTTGAATCTTCTTTGCGATGTATTTCGGATCATCAAACACACTTACGACGTTTACAACATCGCTCGCTTCTGTTTCATAAAACTCCGGTCCCATTTGAAACGGATCCCAATTTTTCACAACCTCAATCATTTTGTCATATGCACCCATCTGCTTCCCGCCTTTTCACTTTTTAATGCTTTTCTTTATCGTATCACATCAGCTATTCTATAAGAAGAGTGAGAATTTTCATAACTTAACAGTTTGACAGAAGAAAGGAGCAAACATATGCAACTATTTCATAAAACGGTAAATCGTCGCGGAACGCATAGTACAAAATGGGATACATATAAAAATGAAGAGCTCATCCACGCTTGGATTGCCGATATGGATTTTGAAGTACCAAAACCAATTCAAACTGCATTACAAAAACGCACAGAACATCCTATTTTCGGCTATACACTTCCTCCTGAAAATATTGGGGATATCATTTGTAATTGGACGAAAAGCCAATACAATTGGGAAATACAAAAAGAATGGATTGTATTTAGCGCAGGTATCGTTCCAGCTCTTAGTACGAGCATACAAGCTATAACGAAAGAAGGAGAAGCCGTACTAGTACAACCTCCTATTTATCCACCATTTTTTGAAATGGTCAAAACAAATAATAGACAATTATGTGAGAGTCCCTTATTTAAACAAAATGGCATATATAAGATAGACTTCGAGCATCTAGAAACTCAATTTAAACAAGGTGTAAAACTAATGCTTCTTTGCAGCCCTCACAATCCTATCGGGCGCGTTTGGACGAAAGAGGAGCTAACAAAACTCGGTACGTTATGTACGCAATATAATGTAACCGTTGTCGCGGATGAAATTCACGCCGATATTATTTATAGAGGCCATACTCATACACCGTTTGCTTCTTTATCTGAAGAATTAGCAGCACGCACTATTACTTGTATGGCTCCGAGCAAAACATTTAATATCGCTGGATTACAAGCATCGATCATTATTATTCCGAATGAAAATCTCCGTAATGCCTTTATGTCTATCCAATATAGACAAGGATTCCACGGATTAAATACATTTGCTTATACAGCAATGCAAAGTGCCTATACAGAATGTAATGATTGGCTAAATGAAATTCGATTGTATGTTGAAGATAACGCTCAATTTGCTTGTGAGTATATTCAAAATCACATACCAACTCTTTCTGTAATTAAACCAGAAGGTAGTTTTTTACTGTGGATTGATTGTTCCCACTTGGATCTTTCTCAAGATGAACGAACAGCATTGCTTGAAGAGAAAGGTAAAATCATCATTGAGCCCGGTGAGAAATACGGAATGGGCGGGGAAGCCCATATCCGAATTAACATTGGCTGTCCTAGATCTGTTTTAGAAGAAATTTTAAACAGACTACACCATACATTCTCATAACAAAAAAGGAGGCTATCCCAAAATGATATTGGGATAGCCTCCTTTTTTCGGTAAATCGATATAATTCCACTTACTATCATGCGGTTTTACAACAAAAGCTATCATTCACGGTAGCTTCTATTTTTTCTTCAGATCCGACGCTTTTTTTACGATAACACCGCAAGCAATTCGGCCACCAGATTTACCAGTTGGTTGCGTCATACCATCATCAGCGTTTTCTGTAATAATAATAGACGCTCCATCTTTTCTATGAATCGTCGTTTTTCCTTCTTCAAGCGTTATATGCGGAGCATCGATTTCTGCTTTAATCTTTCCAGAACCATCCGCCACTACATTCGGTAAATCACCATTTTCCGCACCTTTCGGATTCAAGAGCCCATGTTTTTTATTATCTGGATTAAAATGATTCCCAGATGATTCGAAACTAGGCGCTTTACATTCTCCGATTTCGTGTACATGTATACCGTGTGGTCCTGGTGTAAAGCCTTCCGCTTTAATCGTAATTTTCACTCCACTTGTTTGCTGAGCTACTTTTGCAGTCCCAACTTCATCACCTGAAGTATTATGTAATTTCACATCAATTTCTTTCGGCTTCCCTTGGTCACAACCCGCCATTAGAAATAATAAACAACAACTGAAAAAAAGCCGTCTTTTCATTCAATTCCCTCCAAAATGCTTTCTGCCCTTAGATTGTCCGAGCATAGAGGGAAACATACAAAAATGAATTACCGTTTCTTTTCAGCTAAAAGCTTTTCTTCTACTTTCTGTAATCGCTCTGCTTCTCGTTTTGATACACGAATAAACATACGCCACGTAGCGACCGCACCGATGATAAATAGAACGCAAACAATACCTGGAATAATATACTCCGTTTTATCTTCAGGAAAATATAAAGGCATCATATGAAACACTCCTTATCGGGGAATTTATAGTAAGAATAAACATCAGAATTTTCTGTTTTATCATCTTAAATTATAATTGAAGCCTGTCATATTCTCAAGGGGGCGTTCCGAAAGCGAATGATTTCTTTGACTCCTTCGCGCACTTTCCTTACTATAAACTTGAGGTGAAAAATATGAGAGAAACATTTGAAATTGGTGAAATCGTTACTGGTATTTATAAAACTGGAAAATACATCGGCGAAATTACAAATAGCCGTCCTGGCAGTTACGTCGTAAAAGTATTAGCTGTTTTAAAACATCCGGTGCAAGGTGATTTACATAATGTAAAACAAGCTGACGTACCATTCTTCCATGAAAGACGTGCTTTAGCTTTTCGTGAACAGACGAACATTCCAGAGCAAATGGTGAAGAAATATGAAGGGGAAATTCCGGATTATACAGAGTCACTAAAATTAGCATTAGAAACTCAAATGAATTCATTTTCTGAAGATGATTCACCTTTTGCGGGGCGTAGTCTAGAAACACTTCAGCAATTGAAGCAAGATTACAAACTTTAAAAAACAAAACGACCAAATTACATATTTTGCAATTTGGTCGTTACTGTGTACTCACTTTCTTTAACACTTTCGAAAAATCAACAAGTTCCCCTAATGTCGGAGGTGCTGGTTTGACTAAATACTCTTTATCTTTTTCTACTAACTTAAAAATATTATATGTCGTCATCGCATCATCAAGCGCACAATGATGCTTTCCTGTTCCTGCTTTTCCATACGCCTCAATTGCTTTCCACAGCCCTGTTTGATTTCTCTCTCCAAAAAACTTCTTATACTCAAGCGATAAATCACGACACTGTCCAAAGAATGGAAATTCTACTCCCGCCATTTCACAGTTATGCTTTAAGACTTTCATATCCATATTTCCCCACGTTACAATTGTCGGTTTACCACTCTTTTCATATTCTGCAAGTTTCTCAACAAGTTCATGAAAAGAAATTCCTTTGTCCACTACTTCCTGTTTAATTCCTAAAAATTTTTTACATCGATCCGTTAAAGACGGAAATGTTTTCGGTCTAATATGCGATGAATACGTATCTTCCACCTTACAACCAACAACTGAAACGAGTCCGACCTCAATAATTTCTGGGAAAAAACCTTTTGGCTTTTTTCTATGCTGGGGCATCGTAAACTCAAAGTCTAAAAACAAAAATCGTTGTTCATCCATACGATCCCTTCCTTATCATATTTGTCATTCCTTTCTATTTGACACTCCTACACGAACAAGCTCGAATGCTGATTCGATTTTAAATATTCAGATTGGATGTATCTTATATATATGTCAGATGCCCACAAATATTTTTAAAAATAAGAAAAAATGACCTATGCAGAAAATATGACAAAATAAACCCTTTCATTTACATCCGCCATTTTTCTACTTTATAATGACGTTATGTGTGTTTCATCTAGTTAATTTTTTGACACACTAAGAAAAGTGAATGAAAGGAGATGAGAGTTTTGCACGAAACAACGCAAGAACTCGCAAACTGGCAGTATTATTTCGCTATCGCAGTCTTTTTAATTACATATGCCATTATTATTTCTGAAAAAATTAACCGTGCTGTCATCGCACTTCTTGGTGCAGCATTCATGGTAATTGCAGGGGTCGTTGACTTACACAATGCCTTTACGAAACATATTGAATGGGGAACAATTACATTACTCATCGGTATGATGATACTCGTAAACATTACAAGTAAGTCAGGTGTCTTCCAATACGTTGCCATTAAAGCCGCAAAAGGAGCACAAGGAAATCCAATTAAAATTTTAATTTCACTTTCCTTACTTACCGCGCTCGGTTCCGCATTTTTAGATAACGTTACAACAGTACTTCTTGTTGTTCCAGTTACTTTATCTATTACGCGCATCTTGCAAGTAAATCCTGTTCCATATTTACTTTCTGAAATTATTTTTTCAAATATCGGAGGAACAGCAACATTAATTGGTGATCCGCCAAATATTATGATTGGTTCTGCAAATAAGCATTTAGATTTCAATGCTTTCTTATTCAACTTAGCACCTATCGTGATCATCATTATTGCTGTTACGGCAACAATTCTTTACTTCATGTACCGTAAGCAATTAATTGCTGATCCTGTACAAATTAAAAAATTAATGAGCTTAGATGAAAAACAATACATTAAAGACCCAGTATTAATGAAGAAATCTTTAACAGTACTTGGCCTTACTATTTTAGGTTTCATGACTCATTCCATTTTCCATATTGATGCAGCTATCATCGCCTTAACTGGCGCTACTGTACTTATGCTAATCGGTGTGAAAGAGCATGAAATTGAAGAGGTATTCGCAAGTGTAGAGTGGGTAACAATCTTCTTCTTCGCGGGACTATTCGTACTCGTTGGAGGACTTATTGATATCGGGCTTATCAAAATGTTAGCTCAAAAAGTAATTGGAATAACAGGCGGAGATATTTCTCAGGCATCTATCCTTGTTCTATGGGTATCTGGTATCGCCTCTGCAACAATCGATAACATTCCATTCGTTGCAACAATGATTCCACTTATTAACGATATGGCAGTTGGGCTAGGTTTATCACCTTCTGACGCACAAATCGACGTACTATGGTGGGCATTAGCATTAGGTGCTTGCTTAGGTGGAAACGGAACATTAATCGGGGCTTCTGCTAACGTAATCGTAGCCGGAATCGCAAGTCGTGAAGGACATAAATTCAGCTACATGGAATTCCTTAAAGTCGGCTTCCCAATTATGATCGTTTCATTAATCATTTCTCATATTTACATTTACTTACGCTATCTTATGTAGTAGAAAAAAGCGCCCTGCTCAGCAGGGCGCTTTCGTTCTTTTTTCAGCATATCCGAATTATTATAGAACCAAATATATCGACCGCTCGACAACTTTGATACGCCTACTCGTTATACCTCACCGGCTCATTCCGAATAATGAACAAATGAATCGGCAAGAAAACCGAAAATGTGATTGTATGAATGATCGTAAATAGTATGGAATTCGTTCCGTATCTATCCAAAATAGCATAGATAAGATAAATAGACAGTACAAGTGATACAGCTGTTGCTAATATATATAGAATTGGTACGAAATTAAAGATGAAGCATCCAACATATATGCCAAATACTTTCCACCCTGCTTCTTCTTTCAAGAAATCTGGTAATTTATCTTTCGCTAAATCACCCCATATCTTACTATTTATAAACGGAATAAAAGCAAGAACACCATCAGTTGCACCATCATTTTTCGCCATCGTATAAAGTGCAAAAGCCGTTAACAAATACGAAATAATTGCCCAAATTATTATAACAAGCATAAACGCAAAACTAAGAGCAAAGAAACCTGCTAGTACGCCTTGATCTTCCATCTTATCCTCTCCTCTCTCTTCTCAACATATTTCATTACAGTGCAAGTTATGTTTTAAAATTTAACCAAACTCTTTGTATAATAAGAAGAGAAAGATAATGAGAGAGGAGTACATACCTATGCATCCATTTGTAAAGGCATTACAAGAGCATTTTACAGCTCATCAAAATCCCGAAAAAGCAGAACCGATGGCACGTTATATGAAAAATCACTTCCCGTTTCTCGGTATTCAAACTCCTGAGAGAAGACAGTTATTGAAAGACGTAATTCAAATACATACTCTCCCAGATAAAAAGGACTTCCAAATTATCGTGCGTGAACTTTGGGACCTACCAGAACGTGAATTTCAAGCTGCCGCACTCGATATCATGCAAAAATATAAAAAACACATAAATGAAACTCACATCCCATTTTTAGAAGAACTTATTGTCACAAAATCTTGGTGGGATTCTGTTGATAGCATCGTCCCTACATTTTTAGGTGCTATCTTTTTAAAACATCCAGAATTAATTTCTGCATATATTCCAAAATGGATTGCATCAGAAAACATATGGTTACAACGTGCCGCTATTTTATTCCAGCTAAAATATAAACAAAAAATGGATGAAGAACTCCTTTTCTGGATTATCGGACAACTACATTCCTCAAAAGAATTTTTCATTCAAAAAGCAATCGGCTGGGTCCTTCGCGAATATGCAAAAACAAAACCAGATGTAGTATGGGAATACGTTCAAAATAACGAACTTGCCTCGCTTAGTAAACGCGAAGCAATTAAGCATATTAAGCAAAATTACGGAATAAATAACGAAAAAATAGGCGAGACTCTATCCTAGATGGGCACGTTCCTCTATTGAGATTTAAAAAAGAACGTGTTAAAATATGTTCATTATTATTAATATAAGTAGCGATGACGGACTTATAAGTACTTGCATAAAAAGCGATTCAGGGATAGTGAAAGCCTGAAGCTGCGAGGAAACGGCAGTCTCGAGCAATACGTGATAAAGTGGATGCACATTTTGTGTATCAACTAGGGTGGAACCGCGGGCAAACGCTCGTCCCTAGGCGATTAAGCCTTGGGATGAGCGTTTTTTTTATGTTTTTTAAAGCATATATTGCTCGTTTCCAAAGTACCCATCACGTCATCGCAAATACGTTAACTTTCAAAAGGAGGATTTTATTATGTATTCAATGGAACAAGTTGTAAACTTAGCGAAACATCGCGGTTTCGTTTTCCCTGGTTCTGAAATTTACGGTGGTCTTGCAAACACATGGGATTACGGTCCACTTGGAATCGAATTAAAAAACAACGTCAAAAAAGCTTGGTGGAAAAAATTCATTCAAGAATCTCCACACAACGTTGGTTTAGATGCTGCTATTTTAATGAACCCAAAAACTTGGATCGCTTCTGGTCACGTTGGTAACTTTAATGATCCAATGATCGACTGTAAAAAATGTAAAGCTCGTCACCGTGCTGACAAATTAATTGAAGATGCATTAGACGTAAAAGGTATCGAAATGGTCGTTGACGGTCTTACTTTCGACCAAATGGCTGACTTAATGAAAGAACATGAAGTAAAATGCCCAGATTGCGGTAGCCAAGAATTCACGGAAATCCGTCAGTTCAACTTAATGTTCAAAACATTCCAAGGTGTTACAGAGTCTAGCACAAACGAAATCTTCCTTCGTCCTGAAACAGCACAAGGTATTTTCGTAAACTTTAAAAACGTACAACGCTCTATGCGTAAAAAACTTCCATTTGGTATCGGCCAAATCGGTAAAAGTTTCCGTAACGAAATCACACCTGGTAACTTCACATTCCGTACACGTGAATTCGAACAAATGGAACTTGAATTCTTCTGTAAGCCTGGTGAAGATTTAGAGTGGTTCGCATTCTGGCGTGAAACTTGTAAAAACTGGTTACTTTCACTTGGTATGACTGAAGAAAGCATGCGTCTTCGTGACCACGGTGAAGACGAATTATCTCACTACAGTAACGCAACAACTGATATTGAATTCAGATTCCCATTCGGTTGGGGCGAACTATGGGGCGTTGCATCTCGTACAGACTTCGATTTAAAACGTCATATGGAACACTCTAACGAAGACTTTAACTATATCGATCCACAAACGAATGAGCGTTACGTGCCTTACTGCATCGAGCCATCTCTAGGTGCAGACCGTGTAACATTAGCATTCTTATGTGATGCATATGAAGAAGAGCAATTAGAAAACGATTCTCGTACAGTTCTTCGTTTCCACCCTGCTTTAGCACCATATAAAGCAGCTATCTTACCATTATCTAAAAAGCTATCTGAAGGTGCTACTGAAGTATTCGCAGAACTAGCTAAAGACTTCATGGTAGACTTTGATGAAACTGGTTCTATCGGTAAACGTTACCGTCGTCAAGACGAAATCGGTACTCCATTCTGTATCACATACGACTTCGACTCTGTTGAAGACAAAGCTGTTACAGTACGTGACCGTGACACAATGGAACAAGTTCGTATGCCAATTAGCGAACTAAAAGGTTTCTTAGAGAAAAAAATCCAGTTCTAATTATAAAAAAGAGGCAGCTCATAAGAGCCGCCTCTTTTCTATTTTTCACGTTTTTCTTTAATTGCTACTGTACATCTTGATATGCATAGTAAATCATCATTTTCATCAATGATGCGAATATCCCAAACCATTGTCGATTGTCCTCTATGTATCGGTGTTCCAATTGCTGTTACAATTCCATCTTGCTTTGAGCGAATATGATTTGCATTAATTTCTAATCCGAAACAAATACATTTTTCTTGATCAATTAAATTGTATGAACCAACACTTGCCACAGTTTCTGCTAATGCAACAGATGCACCGCCATGTAAAAATCCAAACGGCTGATGCGTGCGTTCATCAACAGGCATTGTAGCAACTACTTTATCCTCTGTCATTTCTAACAACTCAATTCCAAGCGAATCCATTAAAGTTTTTGACATATCGTTTTCAACCTCTCTCACTTTAGATCAAATGTATAATTTTACCTGTTTAATTTCAAACTACCTATAACACTTATATAAGGAGGTTTCACCTAAATGAAACAGAAATTTTGTATACTATTGCTTATGTTCTCCTTGCTGACTATTGTACCAAATTGTGCAATAGCAGCCAAAGCATCCAACCTGACAATCAATGTTAAGACTGTAACGCAAAAAGGTAAGAAACCTTATATAGAATATCAAATTAATAGGCCTTCCTTTCACAACTTTTCTGATTCAAAATTTCAAAATAAGCTGAATTCCTATTACAAAAACTCTACTACTAAATTTAAAAGTAAATTAGAAAAAGAAGCGAAGAAATATTATGAGGAAACAGAAGGATCTAGCACACCTTTTCATCCATACGTTGCAAATGTTGACTATAAAGTAGCTTTAAACAAACCACCTTTCCTCAGCCTATATGTGAATTACTATCAATATACAGGCGGAGCGCACGGACTGTATACGTGGAAGGCAAATACATTTGATTTAAACGAAAAAAAATTATTACACTTAGACGATTTATTTCAACAAGAGGATAAATATAAAGAAATAATTCGCACAGAGATTGTAAGACAAATTAAACAAAATGAAAGCATTTATTTTCCTGATGCAGTCGAAAAAGTAACGAGCACTAAAAAGTTTCACTACTTTTTAGAACCGGATAATCTTGTAATTTATTTCTCTTTATATGAAATTGCTCCTTATTCAAGCGGAATTCCGCAGTTTCGTATTCCATACACATTGCTTAGAGACTATTTAAAGCCTTCTTATCAAAATATTTTGATTGACAACAAGTAAATATTTTCGCTACGATAATGTTAACCTAAACACAACTGGAGGTTAACATTATGAAGAAGCTTCATGTTTTAGATTTAGCATTAGCTGCCATGTTCGTCGCTCTTATGGCTATTGGTGCAAATATTGTATCGTGGGCACCATTCTTACAAATAGCGGGCATTCCATTATCTATGCAACCATTTTTCGCAATTTTAGGAGGTCTTCTTCTTGGGAGTAGACTTGGGGCATTATCAATGACTGTTTACATGCTTGTTGGAGTAGCAGGTGCGCCAATCTTCGCTAACTTCAAAGCTGGATTTGGAGCACTTTTAGATCCTACTGGTGGTTTTATTATCGCATTTATTATCGTTGCTTACGTATCAGGAAAACTAGTAGAACAAAAAGAACGACCAACATTCAGCACCTTTGCAATTGCTTCTTTCGTCGGAATCATTTTAACGTATATTATCGGTACTACTTATATGTACGGGGCAGTCAATATTTTCATGGGTGGTAATATGAGTTATAAAGCTGCCTGGATGATTATGATGTGGTTCGCAGTAAAGGATATTGCGTTTACAATTATCGGCGCTATTATCGCACCTCGCATATACTATGCTGTACGTCGTTCCGCTTATCAGCATTCTCATTCGACGATTTCATAATAAACAAGGAGCTGTTCCTATAGGAACAGCTCCTTGTTTATTATATTAAGACTCTTGCTTCATTTGCTCGTCTAAAATTTTCTTCATCATTACTAGCATATCATCACGTAATTCTGGGTGTTGCAATGCCATTTCAATTGTTGTTTGAACAAATCCTAATTTTTCACCAACGTCATAACGCTTTCCTTCGAAGTCGTAAGCAAATACACGTTGAATTTCATTTAAGCTTTGAATTGCATCCGTTAACTGAATTTCGCCGCCCGCTCCAGCTTGTTGCTGTTCCAAGAACATAAAGATTTCAGGAGTTAAAATGTAACGTCCCATAATCGCTAAGTTTGAAGGCGCAGTACCTTGCGTTGGTTTTTCAACGAATTGACGAACTTGATAACGACGTCCCTCTTGCTCTAACGGATCAATAATTCCGTAGCGATGTGTTTCTGCTTCAGGAACAGTTTGTACACCAATAACAGAAGAAAGTGTTTTGTCATACTCGTCCATTAATTGACGTAAACATGGTTTTTCAGCTTGAACGATATCATCGCCTAATAATACTGCAAACGGCTCATCACCAATGAATTTACGTGCGCACCAAACAGCATGTCCTAATCCTTTTGGTTCTTTTTGACGAATGTAATGGATATCTACCATTTTAGAAGAAGCTTGTACTTTTTCAAGTAACTCATACTTTTTCTTCTCTAATAAGTTTTGCTCTAATTCAAATGCGTTATCAAAATGATCTTCGATAGAGCGCTTTCCTTTACCAGTAACGATAATAATATCTTCGATGCCTGATTTTACTGCTTCTTCTACGATGTATTGAATTGTTGGTTTATCTACAATTGGAAGCATTTCTTTTGGCATTGCTTTCGTTGCTGGTAAAAAGCGTGTTCCTAATCCCGCTGCCGGAATAATTGCTTTTCTCACTTTTTTCATGACAAATACCCTCGCTTTTCATTCTAATTCTCTTAGTAAAGTGCAAATTTATAACACTCGCTCGTAATAATCCTCTACATCAAACAAAACTACAAGAAAAGAGGAGGCTGTTCTCCCCTTTTCCTATCAGTAGTATTCTATTCTATTATAAACGATTCATAATATCTTCTTTAATAGTAAGTAACTTTTGTTCACTATTTTGTAAGGAATCATCTTGTACACCAAAGTAGAATTTAATTTTCGGCTCTGTTCCAGATGGACGTAAACAGAGCCAAGAACCATCTTCTAATTGATATTTTAACACATTTGATTTCGGTAAGTGAATCTCTTCCTTATTTCCATCTTGTAACGTTGTAATGATGCTTTCTTTATAATCCTCAACTGCAGCGACTGTTAAACCAGCTACTTCTTTCGGAGGATTCTCACGGAATGTTGCCATCATCTTTTGAATCTGTTCGGCACCATCTTTTCCTTTTAACGTTAACGATACAAGGTCCTCACGGAAGAACCCATACTTCTTAAATACTTCTAGCAGACCATCGTATAACGTTTTACCTTGTGATTTGTAGTATGCAGCTACTTCACATGCAAATAGGACGGATTGCACCGCATCTTTATCACGGCAGAATGGACGGATTAAATAACCGTAGCTTTCCTCATAACCGAATTGGAATTCATATTGTCCGCTTTCTTCATACTGTTTAATTTTTTCGCCGATAAATTTAAATCCAGTTAACGTATCAACTGTATCTAAACCGTATGCTTTTGCGATTGTACGGCCAATTTCAGACGTTACGATTGTTTTTAAAACAACACCGTTTTCTGGAAGCGTTCCGTTTTCCTTCTTTTGTGATAATAAGTAATCAAGCATTAACGCACCTGTTTGGTTACCAGTTAATACTTGGAACTCACCATCGTGATTGCGAACTGCTACACCTAGACGGTCTGCATCAGGATCTGTTGCGATTAACACGTCTGCGCCTACTTTTTCACCGTCGCGAATTGCATACGCAAACGCTGCATGCTCTTCTGGGTTTGGTGATTTTACTGTAGAGAAGTTTGGATCTGGTAACTCTTGCTCTTTTACAACAGTTACATCTGTAAATCCAACTTCTTCTAAACCACGGCGTACCGAAATATTTGATGTTCCATGCAATGGTGTAAAGACGATTTTCAAATCTTTTCCTACTTCTTTCACCATCTCTTTATTAATAATGACATTGTTCAATTCTGCTGCATACGCATCATCTACTTCTTGTCCAATTATATGTAATAAACCGTCAGCTTTTAATTGCTCAACATCAGCAACTTCAACTGTTAATTCATTCTCTACTGCATTTACGTAGCTAATTAACTCATCAGCTTCCTTTGGAGGCAACTGGCCACCATCTTCACCATATACTTTATAACCGTTATATTCGGGCGGATTATGGCTTGCCGTAAGAACGATTCCACTTGCTGTATGTAAATGACGAACTGCGAAAGAAAGCACTGGTGTTGGACGTAAGCTTTCAAATACATATGTTGTAATACCGTGTGCACCAAGAGTAGCAGCTACTTCCATTGCGAATTCAGGTGATTTATGACGAGAATCATACGCGACAACAACACCGCGTTTTTTCGCTTCTTCACCTAATTTTTCAATAAACATAGCTAATCCTTTTGTTGCTTTACGAACTGTATATACATTTAAACGGTTCGTACCAGCACCAAGTTCACCACGCATACCACCTGTTCCGAACTCTAGATTTTTATAAAAGCTATCCTCGATTTTCTTCTCATCTTGCTTCATGTTTTCTAGCTGTTCTTTTAATTCTGCGTCTAATTCTGCATATGAAAGCCAGCGACTAAATTCTTGTTTCCAATTCATACTTCCATCTCCTCTCGCCTGTCGTACCTTCATTATATGAAAAAAACAACCTGAATCTCAATATTTTTTAAAATCTAGCAGGATTTTACTATAAATATTTGTATACACTATGGTTAAATACTCCACCAAAGGGAATGAGGATTATGCAAGAATGGGGCTTGTCAGAAGAGCTCAAAATAAAAACAAAGCAGATGATTGAAATTGCTGAAAAAGAATTATCAAACATGAAGCATGCAATCGATAAAGAAGATGAATGTATTTTATGTAAAATGGAAGATATTCATCATATGTTAACAAATGTACAGACGTTAGCAGCTACATATTATATTCAAGCATATTTATCACCTTATACGGAAAGTTCACATTTCATCACTACAGCTGTCCAACATTTAAGCGCTCGAAAACACGGTGCTCTTATTATTGTGGAACGAAGTGATGCTCTTGATTCTTTCATTCAAACTGGAACGACATTAAACGCACACTTAACCGCGCCACTACTTGAATCGATTTTTTATCCAGGGAACCCTCTTCATGACGGAGCCGTTCTCATTAAAAATAATCATATTGTCTCAGCAGCTAATATTCTTCCATTAACAAAAAGCATGGAAATCAATCCTGAGCTAGGAACACGTCATAGGGCTGCAATTGGCTTATCCGAGAAAATTGATGCACTTATATTAGTTGTCTCTGAGGAAACAGGGCGTACTTCATTCGCTTTAGGTGGGACGTTATATACGATTTCTTTATAGGACGAATCTTTCACTATGTAGCACTTTTTGGAACTGTAAAATAGTAAATGAAATTATATTAACCGTAACTCCAAATATATCGACTTACCGACAAAAACTTACAATAGTCATACCATATCAATAAGAAAAGGCTATCCCAAAAATTTGAGACAGCCTTTTCTTCAAAAATTATTCTTCTCCGAAACGCTCAACAAGTGTTGCAAGTGTACGCACCATTGCACCTGTTGCTCCAGATGGTCCTAAATCATGTGCTCCTGATGTTTCAGATGTTCCAGCGATATCTAAGTGTACCCATGGTGTTTCTTCTGCAAATTCACCAAGGAATGTCCCAGCCATAACCGCATGTCCTTCACGGCCTGGTGAGTTATTTAAATCAGCAAATTTACTGTTTTTGACACGTTCTTTATCACGTTCAAAAATCGGCAATTGCCAAATTGGCTCATCCGTTTCCATAGAAGCCTCTAACACTTGTTCAAACAATTCTTCATTATTTGTCATCGCGCCTGTTGTATGATTTCCAAGTGCAACAATTACACCACCTGTTAATGTTGCAACATCAACTAAGTAATTTGCGCCAAGTTTCTTCGCATACGTAATACCGTCAGCTAACGCTAGGCGACCTTCTGCATCTGTATTTAATACTTCAATTGTTTTTCCGCTCATAGATGTAATAACATCATCTGGCTTAAATGCTGTACCACTTACAACGTTGTCAGTTGATGGAATAACAGCAATTACATTTTGCTCTGGGCGAAGTTCACCGATGATCTCCATCGCGCCAAGAACAGCAGCAGCTCCGCCCATATCACCTTTCATACCAACCATGCCTTCACGTGGTTTTAAAGAATAACCGCCTGTATCATATGTAATCCCTTTTCCAACAAATCCAATTACATCTTTCCACTCTTCTTTTCCTTTATAAATAAGAGCGATCATTTTTGGCGGTTCAGTAGATCCTTGGTTTACTGCAAGTAATGCACCCATACCAAGCTCTTCCATCTCTTCTTTCTCAAGAACCTTATAATCCATATCGTATTTTTCTGCTAATTCAACTGCATACTCAGCAAGCTTTGTCGCTGTTAATACGTTTGGCGGCATATTTACAAGCGTACGAGCTGAATTCGTTGCACGTCCATGTACGTATCCTACCGTTAATGCTGCTTCAATTTCTTGTGTATCTTCTGCTGTAATAGCCGTAAACTTCTCTAATTCTACACGATCCTTTTTATCTGATTTATACGTTTGTAATTCATATGTACCAAGACCTTGTACTTCTGCCGCAATATGAGCTACATCAATCGCATCTAATTTATCTGTCACGAAAGAATCAAGTAAGATTGCTGCATCTTGTACTTTTGCTGCTTGTAACGCTTTAAACGCCTTACCAAGAGCAGCACGTAACGTTTCCGTTGTATATGACTCTTTCTTACCTAAACCAACAAAATAATAACGTTTAACATTTGTTTTTCCTAAGCTATGTACTTTTGAAATTGCTTTCTTCTTAGTTGAAAGTTCTTTTTCTTCTAATAAAACTTGTAATTGTCCTTCAAACGCTTTATCCAGTTCTTGTACAAAGCTACTCGTTTTATCTTCTTCAAATAAGGCAACAATTACCGCTTCATGACTTACTAATTCTTTTTGTACTTGAAACATGTTCAGACCCCCTAAATTTATCTACGTCCATTATAACTTTATTTTCGATAAAATGCGACAATTCTAAATTCTGTTATTTCATATAAAGTAAAACTATAATCAGCCCGCACCAATCGGGCGTTTACGGGTAGCAGGGCTCCCACCTACCTTCTTTGCTCCAGCTGAATTTTGAGGTGGGGGTTTTACCGGCCGCAAATAGCAGGATAAAGATGCTATCTCCAATATCTTCTATGGTGAAATAAGACAAGAAAAAAGTCTAGCGTTATTGCCACTAGACTATCTTTGTTTTAAATATTGTCCACGAAACACTTGCATCGTTTCGTCTTGATTTAACATCGTTAACTCTTCTTCCGAAAACTTGCCATTTCCTATTTTCACTATATACACATTTACTTTTTTCTTACCCCATTGGCTATAAACATCTTTCACCGTATCATAATATAAATCGAGACGATTTCCTTTTATAGCACCGCCCTTATCAGCTACAACACCATATCCGTAACCTGGCACGAATAGAATTGTCCCAAGCGGGAATACGCGTAAATCGGCAGCGATTGTGGAATATAAATCCCTTTTTGCTTTAACACCTGAATATGTAATGCCATACTCTGGATGCCCCGGCCTCTTTCCAGTCGACTCTATACCTGATGTATAACCAGTTGCAGTCATTTCTATAACACGATATTTAGACCAGTCATTTGCCTGCTCTAAAGCATTTATCACTTCTTTACTCGGAGCAACTTTTTTCTCAATTTCTGCTGCATGTACTTCTTTTACACTTGTTCCTTCATATGATTTTATAATCTCTAATAAAGAAACTCCTGTGAAAGCCTGCCATGTTACGCATAATGCGAATGCAAGTAAACAAGTCATCATAATGCGAATACAATATCGTTTTAACATTTTTATATTCCACACTCCTTCATCGTTAATCATTCCCTATACGATGAAGGAATATGCAAAAAAATAATCTCCAAATTGATTGGAGATTAAAACATTTGATATCCACTTTTTCGAAGTTTTTTAATTATGATTCCTGCTAAAGCAGCACCTACTAATCCAGTAGATAGAATAAACACATCTGCGTGTCCTAAATGCGATAAACTTGTCCCAAATGAAGAAAATGTTTCTTTTGGCTTTGAAAAATAGTCCCATACACTCGCTTTATTAATAATAAGCATACAAATAATCGGATATACAATAACCATTACCCACGTAGCTCGCAAAATCATGTTGAGTAAAAATCCAATTCCAAAAAATAAAATAAAGAACAACATCATTGAAATAAGTAGTACCGGTATACTCACTTCTTCTCCCTCTCCTTCGCATACGCCGTAAACACATGATAAGCCGTATAACCAAATTGCTCTCCTGGATTTAATGTTTTGTCCATTTCAAAATGCGACTCTGCTCTTCCTTCTAATAAATATTTGATGAGTACAGAAGTATTTTGATCATCTGCAATATTTTCCGGATGTAAAAAAGCTACTTCCGACAATTCTTTCTCCTGTACGATAACGTCTTCTCCCTCTGGCTCTAGAAGAAAAATAATCATATTATCACTAATTTCATTATGAATAACACCTGAGCGAATACCAATAATCCCCTTTACATGAGCAACAATGCCTGTCTCTTCCAAAATTTCACGTTTCACAGCTTCATCAACAGTCTCGCCTTCATTAACAAAACCAGCAGGTAAAGACCATTGCCCTTTCAATCCACCGTATTTTTTCTTAACGAATAGCCATCTCCCATCTTCTGTAGCTACTAAGCCACTGACAGCTAACCACACTTTCCCTCGCTTCCCCATGATATAACCTCCTCCATCAAAACGAACAGAATATTCTTTCTTTTTTATATATTATACTATATTTTCAATACGAAAAAAGCAGAAACAGCTCATAGCCGTTTCTGCTTTTTCTACTATATATTAAAAGAACTTCAATTTACCTTTTTTAAGAACTAATAAAGGTCCGCCTAGTAAGAATAAGTAACGGTTGTCGATTACTTTCTTCATGAATGAAGCTTTCCAACCTGTTAACTTTTTACCCATAACAACGCCCATTGCATCGTCATGACCTAATGAACATACAGATCCTTTATTATCAAATGCGAACTTTTTCATTTCACCTTTGCCACGAACTAACACAGTTAAATTGTGTGCAATATTATAACCTTCTTGAATTGCAATCTGTGCTGTTGGTGGGTATGGACGGTTAATTTCTTCGTTGATGATTAACGCTGCATCACCAACCATGAATACATCTTCATGACCCGGAGCGTGCATGTACTCATCCACTTTAATACGTCCGCGCATTGCTTCAAATCCAGACTCTTCCACAATACCATTACCACGAACACCTGCAGCCCAAACTACAGTTTCAGATTTAAGAAGTTCAGCATCATCACCGTTGGCAACGATAATACCTTCTTCAGTTGCTTCCTTAATTGCTGTACCGATGCGGAATTCTACACCTTTTTTCTCAAGTTGTTTTACAGCGTACTCTACTAATGCTGGATCGAAACCAGGAAGTGCTGTTGGAGCAGCTTCTACACAGATGATACGTGCTTTTTCACGTGGAACATCATACTCTTTGCAAAGTTCAGGAATACGGTTTGCAAGCTCACCTACGTACTCGATACCAGTAAATCCAGCGCCACCAACAACGATTGTTACTAACTCATCACGTTTTTCAGTCGCATATTGAGCGAATTTTTCTTCCATATGCTCACGAATTTGACGAGTTGCATTAATGTTAGTGATTGAGAATGCATGCTCTTTTAATCCTTTAATTCCGAACGTTTCTGATTCGAAACCAAGACCGATTACTAAGTAATCATACTCTAATTCACCATCTTTTAAGATAATACGTTTTTCAGCAGCTTTAATCTCTACTACTGTATCTTGTACAAAGTTCACTTTATTTGTATCGATAACGTCTTGAATATCTAGACAGATTTTATCATCTTGTAATGTACCAGCTGCACTCTCATGTAACCAAGTTGCTTGGTAGTGATAGCTGTTGTTGTTTACTAACGTAATTTCAGCTTCACTTACAGATAATGTTTTTTGCAGACGAACAGTCGTAATCATCCCGCCATAACCTGCACCTAAAACTACGATTTTTGGAGTCTTCACTAAATCACAACCCTTTTCTTTATATAATAGTAATAAAAAATAATACCAAGTACTAAAAACTCTATTTGTCAAGAATGTGGAATTTATCACATTCTATATCATAACAAAACGCAGTCAAAAAATCGTACGAAATTTGTCATAGAAATTTAACATAATACTTCCCTATATTAGTCGGTTTCATTCCATAATTCAAGCACCTAGAGAATTATCAATATTTTAAAATAACATAGCGTTTTCAAGGGTTTTTCAGCCTTTTTTTCATGTATTTTCCTTTCGCTATATTTTATACAATTCTAAAACATCTATGCGCAAACTTACTTATTATTCAGTCGTTTTCAGAAGTATTATTAACTGAAATATGCTATCATTTATTTGAAAGTGTCATCATTTGCAGGATTTTCATGTACATATGAACAATATATGAAATCAATATTAAAATTCCATCATCTATAGGGGGAATGAAAATGACAGAAAATCAAAAAGTTTACGACATAACGATTATTGGTGGTGGCCCAACAGGACTATTCACCGCATTTTATGGCGGAATGAGACAAGCAAGTGTAAAAATTATTGAAAGCTTACCTCAACTTGGCGGGCAATTATCCGCACTATATCCCGAAAAATATATTTATGATGTAGCTGGATTCCCAAAAGTGCGCGCACAAGAGTTAGTTGATAACTTAAAAGAACAAATGAAAAAGTTCGATCCAACCGTTTGCTTAGAAGAAGCTGTTGATACGCTTGAAAAACAAGCTGACGGTATATTTAAGCTTGTTACAAATAAACAAACTCACTACTCTAAATCTGTCATTATTACTGCTGGTAATGGTGCTTTCCAACCACGCCGCTTAGAATTAGAAGGCACAGCAAAATATGAAAAGAAAAACTTACATTATTTCGTTGATGATATGAATAAATTTGCTGGAAAACGCGTCGTTGTATTCGGCGGTGGTGACTCAGCAGTAGATTGGACAATGATGTTAGAACCACTTGCGGACAAAGTTACAATTGCTCATCGCCGCGATAAATTCCGTGCACATGAACATAGCGTAGAAAGCTTAATGAATTCCCGTGCAGAAGTAAGCACACCTTACGTTCCAGTTGAACTTATCGGTGATGATACTATTGAACAAGTTGTTCTTCAGCACGTAAAAACAGAAGAAAAAATTATCATCGATGTTGATGACGTAATCGTAAACTACGGCTTCGTTTCTTCACTTGGTCCAATTAAAAATTGGGGCTTAGATATTCAAAAAAACAGCATCCTCGTGAACTCAAAAATGGAAACAAATATTCCTGGCATTTACGCTGCTGGTGACATTTGTACATATGAAGGAAAAGTAAAACTCATTGCTTGCGGCTTTGGTGAAGCACCGACAGCAGTAAACAATGCAAAAGCTTACTTCGATCCAAACGCAAAACTTCAACCAATGCATAGCTCAAGTATGTTTTAATATAGAAATGAAAAGAGCTCCTTTTACATGAAAGGAGTTCTTTTGTTATAAAGATCCCTAATCCAAATTACCTCTCTTTCTTCACAGCTATGTACTTTAGAAAAAAATACCACATACTCCTAAAATATGTTACAATAAAACAGAACATACGTTTCATTCAATGGAGGGAAATTTTATAATGAAAGAACCTATTATCATTAAGAAAGAAGCTTTCCAAGCAATCGGCGTTTCTATTACGACGACAAATGAAAAAGAGGCATCTACTGAAGGAAAAATCCCACAACTTTGGAACCAATACTTCCAAGAACAAATCATGCATCACATCCCAAATCAACAAACAAAAGAAACATTCGCTTTCTACTCAAACTACGAATCAGATGAAACTGGTACATATCAATTTACTATTGGCATGCCTGTTTCTTCATTAGAAGACGTTCCTGAAAATATGACAGCCTTAACAATACCTGCCGCAACGTATGCGGTATTTACAACGAGAAAAGGTCCTGTGTCTGAAGTCATTTGTGAAACTTGGGAATATATTTGGCAATGGTCGAAAGAAAACAAACGTGCTTTTACAACAGACTTTGAGCTTTATGACGAAAATGCAGTAGATCCAAATAACGTACAAGTGGATATTTATATTGCTTTAGCGTGAATGACAAAAAAGAAGATACCCTTTGGTATCTTCTTTTTTGTCGTTAAATAGCCACTGTGCAAATTCATTATTATTGTCTACAATGAGAAAGTGCAGTATAGAAATATTAGAAACTGTATAAAGTGAAACTATACTCAGTGGGGGTTTTGTTCATCCCCCACTGAGTATTAGCCTTCACCAATCGGGCGTTTACGGGCAGCCCGACTCCCGCCTAACTTCTTTGCCCTAGCCCAATTTTGAGGTGGAAGTTTTACTGCCCGCAAATAGCGGGATAAAACGATTGTTAATAGGTTTTTTAGTCTAAATTTGGTACATAGAAAGGAAGCAATATGGAGGAACTACAACAAAATAAATCTGCTTTAGAAGGAAGCGGAAAACCGTTATTAAAAAATACGAACTTCCTTTTTCTTTGGGCAGCTACTCTCTTTTCAAGTTTTGCTTTAGCCTTTTTTACTTTTTCACAAACATGGTACATAGCAAAAACATTAAACCTTGAGGCTTCACTCGGTATTGTTTTCGTGGCTCTTAGTGTTCCAAGGCTCATCTTTATGATTATCGGCGGAGCATTAGCTGATAAATTCCCGAAAAAAAATATTATGTTTTACTCTAATATTATTCGCGCTATTCTTGTCGCAACCATTCTCACCTGGTTCATCGTCGGTGATGTAACACTATATACATTTGCTTTGTTCGCTTTGTTCTTCGGACTTGCTGACGCTTTCTTCTGGTCAGCAGATGGATCTATTCTGCCTGAACTTGTAGAAAAAAGCCGTTTAACACAAGCAAATTCACTTACTCAAATGACAAACCAAGGATCGGTCATCTTGGGCCCTGTACTTGGCGGTATTCTCATTAAATTTACGAACTATGAAACAATCTTTTCAATTACAATCCTGCTACTCATTATCGCTGCGATACTCGTTCAAAAAATACAATTTACAGTACCCGAAAAAAATGAAACAGATAAAGGCATGTTTACTTCTATTAAAGAGGGAATTTCATATGTAAAAGAATCACCATTTCTTTCAACTTTCCTTATATGTAGCGCCTTTTTAAATTTATTTTTAATCGGCCCAATGCAAGTAGGCTTCCCGCTCTTCGTCAAAAACGTTCTGCACGGTGATTCACTTCAGTTTAGTTACTTAGAAGCGTCTGTTGGCGGCGGGATGGCGATAGGAGCTGTCATTGTCGGATTAAAAAACATTAACCGCAGACGTGGTCTATTTTGTATTATCATGATGCTACTGTCTGGTGTATTCTTCCTAGCCATCAACTTTAGCACCGTACTTTGGCAAGCCTTATTAGCTGGAATGTTTTACGGTATTACAATTGCGATGGCTATCGTTCCACTCATGGCAATGATTCAATCAACAGTAAAAGAAGAGATGATGGGACGCGTTATGAGTTTACTCATGCTTTCATCGATGGGATTCATTCCGCTCTCTTACGCATTTACATCGCTTGCACTTGGGATAGGCATTCCAATTGTAACGGTTATGAAAAGCGGTGCAATCGCTGTTATCGTCTTTGTACTATTTGTAGCAATTCGTGTTCCAGTTGTAAGAAAGTTCGATTAGCTACTTGGAGTCATGTATTATACGCATGGCTCTTTTTTAAATGGATCGAATAACGGTATTCCCTTACTTCTCCTTAATGCCGCTCCCCACTCTAATCCAATTTCTAAAAATAAATCTCGCATCGTACTATACAATAGTGCTCCAACATCTTTACGAATTTCTCCGTACTTATACGCTCTCACAACACTTTTCACCCGCCAAATTAAATTTCCATACGCTTCTTCATCAGCTAATATCCCCTCTAATAAAGCACCTTGCTCTAGTAATCCGCTCTTTTTATAAGCAAGTTCCACCTTACTCCAAAATATATTAATCTTCTTCGGATTACTCGTCATCGGCACCAGTGCGTATATAAAAGGCTTCGGTATATCGTGACGACAATACGTTTCATCAAGCTCGTACGTTACTTTTCTTTTCTCTTTTATTTGTGGAATGTTTTTAGAAAGAATTGTTTCCCCCTCATTTTTTTGCTCGTTTCCACTACAGCCATCTGTACGATCATCACTTTCACATGCGGACATTTTCATACGGTCATCCATGCGGTCAATTGCAGATTTAAGAAATACATATAAGTTTGCACTATATCCCCCGCGCTTATATCTTTCTTTTGTCGCAACACGTTTTATATCCTCTAACTTTGCAATCGAGCGGCGTACCGTACGAATACTCTTTCCAACATTTGTAGCAATCGTCTCCATTAACGGACAAGCAACTCCCACTGTTTTCTGTTTCTCATTCACTGCATACTTTCCTAAAAAATGAATAATGATAGCATCCGTTTTATTCAATTGAAATCGATAGCACTTCAAAACTTGTTTTTGATATGTATTAAACTCTTCTTTACTTCGAAATTGACTATATGGTTTCATTAAATTATATAAGCTTCCCATTTTTATCACCTCACTTATAGGTAAGAAATAGGCAGAGAAATTGGCGTGATATTTAATATTTTTTATCCCGCATTAACGGGCAGTAAGACTCCCACCTCCAGATTCGGCGAATGCGAGGAGGTTAGGTGGGAGATCAACTGCCCGTAAAAGCCCGATTGGTTCAACTAATAATCAGTGGGGGATGGACAAAACCCCCACTGATTAAAGTTTCATTTTATTGGAGATGAAAATATGATTGTAATTAGCGCTTGTTTAGGTGGTATCGCTTGTCGTTATGACGGTAACGATAATCTCGTTTCAAAAATAGAAGAGTTATTACAAAGGGAAGATACCATCCTTGTTTGTCCCGAAGTATTAGGCGGTTTACCAACACCACGCCCTTCTGCTGAAATTATCGGCGGTAATGGCGATGATGTTTTAGATGGAAAAGCAAAATTAATGACGAAAGAAGGACAAGATGTCACGGAGGCTTTCGTGCGTGGTGCTTATAAAGCATTAGAACAAATAAAAGATTTAAACCCAGAATATATAATTTTAAAAGAACGCAGTCCATCTTGTGGTAGTTCTACTATTTACACAGGGGAATTTAACGGCAATAAACAAACTGGTTACGGAGTGACAACTGCTTTATTTAAAAGACACGGATTTAAAGTCATTTCAGAAGAGGATTTTGAAAGTAAAAAAAGGAATTGACCCTGTTCGTCAATTCCTTTTTTCTGTCTTATTTCGCACCTAGTTTTTCTTTCACTTTCGCTGGAAGCTCGTCTTTCTTCACTTCTTCCCAAGCTGTTACACCTTTTTTATCTGAGTGGTATACGCGTAGGAATGCTTCTTTACGAAGATTTTTTTGCGCTATGAATTCTAATTCTTTCTCTTTACCGTCTTTATCAAAACCAGTTAGCTTATATTCGTAATCTTTATACGGCTGACCATTATCAGCTTTACCATTATATTCTTTTCCATCTACTGTAATTTGAACGTAATACTCATCTTTACCCATACGGTTTAAATCACAGCCAACTAACAAACTTGCGAATACAACTAAAATACTAAAAAGTGCAATATATCTTTTCAATTCCTTCACCTCATATGTTTTTCTTATATTGTTATCTTAAAGCCTAAGCTTTAAAGAAGAAATTCAAAAACATGACATGAACATTACACTTTTGTAAGATAGTAAATTAAAACTTTAATCAGTTTTTTTCATTGAAAACGTTATTGACACTCATCTAGCCTAGTCATGACAATCTATTAACGCCAATTTTTCCACTTGTCACGAATCTTATCACGTAATTTCCTTATACCGCTTATTACACCTTCTATTACGCACTCTATTATGATATCAATTATAAGGTAACTTACGAATCTAATTATAGGTTTAATCACATATCTCCTTACGAATTCAAAAATATCGTCAATCTTGCGTCCCCTTCTTCTTGCATATATTCGTTATCTTTGTCTTTTCTTTTTCTTTTTAGCGCAAAAGAAAAGACCTTCCTAACGATTTGGTTTCATCGCTAAGAAGGTCTTTATATGCAACCTACCCATTCAATTTCCACTTAGAATAAAGGGATGAAAAAACTTAGCAATCTTCTGGCTTACCAGCATTCGACGCTGTACGGAAAGATGATCCGCATCCACATGATGCGATCGCGTTTGGATTGTCGATTGTGAATCCGCCGCCAAGCATAGATTGCTTATAGTCAACTTTCACTCCCTTTACAATCGGAGCACTTTCTTTATCGATAACAAATTCAACACCGAAAAACTCAAGAACTGTGTCGTCTTCTTTTGGTTCTACTTCAAATCCTAAGCCGTAAGAAAGACCACTACATCCGCCGCCATGTACAGCAAGGCGCACGTACTTCTCTCCATCTTCAGCATCTTTTAACATATCTTTAATTTGAAAAGCTGCTTGTTCTGTTACTTCAATCATGAAATACACCATCCTTTCTGTTCTCATTCTATTATACATCTTTACGCTTCTATCTTGTACTCATACACTCCGCGGCAAATTATTTCCGCAGGTCCTTTCATTAATACATTTCCTTCTTCTGTCCATGCGATCATTAAGTCGCCGCCTGCTAAGTGAACCGTAATTTCTTTACCGTGTTCCATTTTCCCATTTAAAATTGCCGCAACGACAGCTGCGCATGCTCCTGTCCCGCAAGCTTGTGTTACACCAGATCCTCGTTCCCAAACGCGGAAATTCATCTCTTCATCATTCAAAATCTCGATAAATTCAACATTCACTCGCTCTGGGAACATTTCATGCGTCTCAAGAACCGGTCCTAACGTTGTAAGAGGCGCGTTTTCTACATTATCAACAAAAATAACCGCATGTGGATTCCCCATTGAAACAGCTGTAAATGCATAACGGTGATTATTGTATAAGAAGTTTTCACGAATAAATGGTGTTTCTCCTTCACCAAGCATCGGTATCTCTTCACGTGTTAAACGAGGTGCTCCCATATCGATTTTCGCTAATGTAACTTTGTCATCTTCTACCGTTACTTCTGCCGTAACAATACCAGCTAACGTTTCAATTGTGAAAACTTTACCTTCTACTAGTTTATGCTCATACGCATATTTCGCTACGCAGCGTAAACCATTTCCACAGCTCTTTCCTTCTGAACCATCGTTATTAAACATGCGCATTTTTACTGGTGCCACGTCAGAAGGACAAATTAAAATCATTCCATCTGCACCAATACCGGTATTAATATTTGAAACCTTTTCCGCTACAATTGCTAAATCTTCTTCTCTAATTTGTTCCTCAAACATATTTACATATATATAACTATTTCCAAGACCATGCATTTTTGTAAAAGAAAATCGGCTCATTTTTATTCACTCCAAAAATAATTTATTATTTCAAGTATAAAATGCATGCTTTTAGAACACAATATGAATGTCCCCCGTTTCTCATATTTGACAGTGTTTTGGCAATAAGCCGTTCTTACACAAATCGTGTAAGAAAAAAGCCCTTCTAAAAGGGCTTTTTTTTTCGAAATAAACACTCCTAATAAAGTGAAACTTTAATCAGTCTGGGGACGGGCAACAGGGCTTCAACCAAACTTCTTTGCTTCAGCTGAATTTTGAGGTGGGAGTCTTACTGCCCGCAAATAGCGGGATAAATGAAAAAAGAAAAACGTTGCCTGTTTGCAACGCTTTAAAACATTGGATTTTCATCCATATAATCATATACATTATTTACAAGTTCTTCTACTGTTGCACCTTGTACCACTTCACCATTTACAAGTGCAAATGGACCTTCAAAACAGATGCCACAATATCCTAAACAACCATATTCCATTACGTCTAAATTAGGATCTTTTTCTAATTTTTCTAAAGCTGCTTGCGAACCGCTTGCAAGGTTACCTACACAAAATTCGATTAATGGTTTAATCAAAACTCTCTCCCCCCTGTATCTCTAAACAAATTACCATTTACTTTATATGGTATGTGCATACCTAATTTGCGAAACGGATAAGTAACCCTCTCTACTTGTTACCATTCCACTTTATTTATAAGAAGAAAACTAAGCTGTTTCTTGTTGTTTTCGTTATATATTCTAAACTATTTAGTTACTTCACTATTTCACTTCATAATAGATGGTCTTCTTTATATAACATACTACTCATAATGAAATAGTAAATAGTAACTAGAAAATGAAAACCACTTACTTTACTTTTCTTCTTATTGTACAACAGAGTATTCATTCATGCATTGTTATTTGTTCACAAATTCGATATAATTTGATTGTGTAAAGTCAAAATATTTTATTAATATAAAATTGTATGATTAGGGGATATTTCAACAGAAAAGGGGTAATCCATCATGAAACACCTCGTACTACTAGGTGGTGGCTACGGTGGAATGAGAATTCTGCAGCGGCTACTTCCAAGCAACCAACTTCCAGATGATGTACAAGTGACATTAATCGACAAAGTACCATATCATTGCTTTAAAACTGAATATTATGCATTAGTTGCGGGTACAATTTCAGAAACGCATATTCGCATACCGTTTCCTGAGCACCCACGTCTCAATATTCAATACGGAACAGTAACAAATATTGACCTCGAAACGAAAGCCATTCATCTCGATGGCGGTGAAACGATTCAATATGATGATTTAATTATCGGGCTTGGCTGTGAAGATAAATATCATAACGTTCCTGGGGCAAAGGAATATACACATAGCCTACAATCAATTGAACAAACACGTAAGACATATGAACAATTAAATAGCTTAGAACCAAATGCAACAGTAGCTGTCGTTGGGGCTGGTTTAAGCGGCGTTGAAGTGGCAAGTGAACTTCGCGAAAGCCGTTCAGATTTAAAAATCTATTTATTTGATCGAAAAGATAGAATTTTATTCCCATATCCAGAGAAATTAAGTAGATACGTAGAAGAATGGTTTGTAAAACATAAAGTTACCATTATACGAAACTCTAACATTACAAAAGTGGAACCAAACATTGTATACAACCATGATGAACCACTTGAATGTGATGCAATCGTCTGGACAGCTGGTATTCAAGCAAATGAAGTTGTTCGAAACCTTCCAGTAGAACAAGATGGTAGCGGACGGGTTGTTTTAACGAAATATCACAATATTCCAAATAACGAGCACGTTTATGTCGTAGGAGATTGTGCAGCACTTCCACACGCACCATCTGCTCAACTTGCTGAAGGTCAAGGAGAACAAATTGTCCAAATATTATTAAAACGTTGGAATAATGAACCACTTCCTGATGAACTGCCTGTTATTAAATTAAAAGGTGTTCTCGGTTCTCTCGGCAAAAAACATGGATTTGGTTTACTAGCAAACCAACCATTAATGGGACGTGTACCGAGATTATTAAAATCCGGTCTTCTTTGGATGTACAAATATCATAACGGTTAATACTTTAAAGGCTGCCTACATAGTAGACAGCCTTTTTCTATTCATTTTTTGTAACTACTCAGTCATTCTATGAAAAACCGACAGAAAAGCATTTTTTTAAATGGTCGAGAGGGACTGGCTATGTATAGTATAGGATCGGTCAGTGCCTTTTCCTGCCACGCGCAAAGTTTTAAAACAAAGAAAAAAGATGTTCCTTCTAAAGAGACTTTATTTTTCTATTTTTCTCTCTTTTTGATACGATATAACTAGAATCAGAAAGGAGCAATTTATGTTTATATTAAAAGACATCATATATAAAGATATTCTACACATTCCTTATTTACAGATTCAAAAAGAAAAAACAACTTGTATTATCGGTGAAAGTGGTAGTGGTAAAAGCACATTACTTCGCATGCTAAACGATTTACAATCACCAACATCTGGCACAATTGAATATAACGGAAAATCTATTTTAGATTATCCTCCCATTCAATTACGCCGTGAAGTTGTCATGCTCGGACAAACTCCGCCTATTTTTGATGGAACAATTAAAGATAATTTATTAATGGGACTTCGATTTTCTGAAAAGCCATTTCCAAATGACGACGCCCTGCAAGGCGCATTAACGACTGTTAGCCTAGATAAAAAATTAGAAGATAACGCCTCTTCTTTATCAGGTGGCGAAAAACAAAGACTTGCTTTCGCTCGTATTATACTAATGGATCCGCCCGTCTATTTATTAGATGAACCAACTTCGGCACTAGATGGTGACACAGAACGCCGCGTTATGAAACAATTCACTCTACTGGCAAGAGAAAAGAAAAAAACAGTTATCTTCATCACGCACTCGCAACAACTTCCAGAAGAAATCGCAGACGATATTATTGAAATTAGTAAAACAAACGGTGCAACTAGAAAGGAAGTGCTATCAATTGAAGGGCGTTATTGAACTACAAATTTGGCAACTTGCAGCTGCATATATTTTCATCCTTATTTTAATCGGGCTTGTGAAATTAAAAGGAATACCGCGTGAGAAACAAATTACAATTGCTACATTACGTATGACAATTCAGCTCGTACTAGTCGCATATGTTCTTACATACATATTTGAAAATAGTAATCCGTTTTATACAATAGCTCTCATTACTTCTATTACTACATTTGCGATTTTCAACATTTATAAACGAATAAACCTTCCTATGTCAAAAGAATTAAAACGAGTAGCCGCCCTCTCCATGATCGCTGGATCAATTGGCCCTCTTCTACTATTTATCTTTGTCATTATCGGACACGATCCTTGGTATGCTCCGCAATATATCGTTCCTATTGCCGGCATGCTAATCGGTAATGCTATGACAGGTATTTGCCTCGGGGCAAACACCTTTTTAAACAGTATGAAATCACAAAGAGACCATATTGAAGGTGCACTTATGCTTGGCGCAACTCCAAAACAAGCAGCTGCTCCGCTCATACGGGACGCTTTCGATTCTGCTATTTTACCAACAATTAATTCCATGGTCGGAATGGGAATTATAAGTCTTCCAGGCATGATGACAGGACAAATTTTATCCGGTGTATCACCATTTACAGCTATCCAATATCAAATTGCGATTATACTTGGCATTTCTGGAAGTACAGCTTTCTCTGTTATTATCTTCTTACAGCTTGGGTATAAAACGTTTTTTAATAAGCGGTGCCAGTTGAAAGAAGTTGAAGTACAATCATAAAAAAGACGCTCTGCAAGTTACTTACAGAGCGTCTTTTTTCTTTGCTAATCTTACGCTTTCTTAACGAACTGTGATTTTAACTTCATAGCTCCGAAACCATCGATTTTACAATCAATATCGTGATCTCCCTCAACTAGACGGATACTCTTTACTTTCGTACCAATCTTTACAACTGAAGAAGTTCCTTTTACTTTTAAATCTTTAATTACAGTAACAGCATCGCCATCTTGAAGAACGTTTCCGTTCGCATCTTTTACAACTTTTGCACCATCATTACTTTCAGCTTCCGCTTCTTGACCCCACTCATGGGCACATTCTGGACATACGAAAAGAGCGCCATCCTCATACGTATATTCTGAATTACATTTTGGACAATTTGGTAAAGTAGCCATAAATTCATTTCCTCCGTTCATTATTTATACGTAAAAATCAAATCGAATTTTTACATGTCGATAAATAAAATTTGTATAGCATTTCTTTATACTGCCATAGTCTCACGTTATTGACAAGCCTACCTCAAATTCTCATTTTTTATTGTATTTTACAAAATTTCAATTAGTATGGCGTTTGTTTACTAATGTTTTTCTCTTCTTGTTACATATCCTTTCTCATAAATAAAAAGAAGAATCTTCATTAGACTCTTCTTTTTGCGATACATCATTATCTATTTATATTAATACCAGGCATTTTCTTCAATATAAAATTGATACTCTTCTGCTTCTTCTTCATTTAACTTTTTATCGTTTAAATAAATTTCTTTCCATTCAAATCTCTGTTTATCTAAATACACAGCGAACTTAACCTTTACATCCTTTTTTTCCTCATAATCATAACCAGTAAATTCTACTATATCAAAACGTCCTTCTTTTTTTACATACGTCCATTTTGGATCATCAGTAAAAACTTCCAATGTAATCCCTTCATCACTTAAACGAACTACATCTTTTATATTCGGTTCCGTCGGTAAATACGATAACCCGTAACCAGCTGCACCAAATACTACAAATAATAACGCATTTAATCCAAGCATAATCCCAACATGAGTGCCACCCTTTGTTTGGAAGTAATAATTGTGTTGTGCATCAGATAACTCTTTTGCCTTATGTAAAACACGAACTGTATGCTTGTAATATAAACGATTCCCTTGCCATCCAGTAAATAGCATAGTTCCGAAATAAACAATAAAATCGATCCACATCGGGATATCTATAAAAACAGAGGTAATTAAAGTAGGAACTCCTACTAATGTAATAATAATAAATAATTTATACATCTTGCGATAAGCTAACCACAATAATGGGAAGAAAAAGGCTATCCAGTTCCAACTATTTCCCTTCTCGGGATCTTTTGCTTTCCCCCACTTAAAGTCGTAATATGCAGTATTATTTCTCACAACTTTATGTAACTCTTTAGGAGCTATCGCTTCCTGTAAAACAGTGTCCTTCACGTACATCATCCTTCTCTTATTTCTATATAACTTTATTGTATATCTATAAAAAGAAGGAATCTAACAAAAAATAGTTATATTTCATAAAAATGAACAAAAATCGAATACATTCCGACAATTATCCATTCTATATTTCATTTTACTATTAAATATATTAGAATACTCATATATAAGACATTTAATACACTATGTTAAACATCTTGTATATTCGCAAAAAAGGATGTATCAAAATCATTTTGACACACCCTTCTCCTATTAAACTACTATTGTAATATGACCTAGCCTAAAATCTCGACTTAAGAGACTTCACAAATTAGCTCTCTACTATTTCAAACATATTTCCACTTACACAACTATCCCACATTACCCTTCACTTTCTCAATAACATCTTCTATACGCTTAGCTATACATTCTGGCTCCCAATCTCCCTCACCATGCATAGCTGTATAAACCGGACAATTCTCATCATTCCTATCTACAAAGATCGGGTCTCCGAGATAGGAATCTATCCCAATTACAATCCATCCCTCTTTCCAATCTCCCTCTTCATTTCCGACTAAGCTTTGCCCTTCCTCATCAAAGCTATAACCAAGTTGTCCTTCTTCTATTTCTTCACTATTAAATAATTCGATTGTCATAGGTTCAAATTCACACTCTAACTCAATTTCATTATCCTCAGCGCGATCTACATGTGCTAAAAGTTGTTTAATTTTATTGTGGTTAATCATGATATCTTCCCCCTCTATTGCGCAGTATTTTAATTAACTATAATATACAAAATAAAGTTTATAAAACTATTATTTGAGGTGACCAAATATGAAGACTACACTTTGGGCAGAAGATGACTATTTAAAATTAGCACCTATTAACGACGAACTAATAAAAAAAGCAGAAGAAGTACTAAACGTAAAGCTCCCAGAATCGTACATAAATCTTCTAAAAGAACAAAACGGAGGAACTCTTCGATTAGATGCTCACCCTACTTCAGAGCCAAATTCTTGGGCAGACGATCACGTTAATGTTTCTGGATTATATGGCATTTCTTTTGATGAAAATGAGTCTAGTATTTTAGAGAGCCATTATTTAATTCAGGAATGGGACATGCCTGAGAATATCGTACTTTTATCTGGTGACGGACATACGTGGATTGCATTAGACTATCGAAACGTAGCTGAAAATCCTCCAGTTATATTTATCGATAATGAGTTTGAGGAAATTATTGAATTAGCACCTAATTTTGAAAGCTTCTTACAAAACTTAACTACATACAATTATGATGAAGAATAAACCTATCTCTAAAGGAGTACACACTGGTGCAAGATTTCATTATAAAGTGAAACTTTAATCAGTGGGGGTTTTGTTCATCCCCCACTGATTATTAGCCTTCACCAATCGGGCTTTTACGGGCAGTTGATCTCCCGTCTAACTCCCTCGCATTCGCCGAATTTTGAAGTGAGAGTCTTACTGCCCGTTAATGCGGGATAAATTTACACGCTGCTTTAAAACCACTTGGATTTAAGAAGAAAAGACATACATTTTCCAAAGCTGATAACGGATTTTATAAGATCATTCATATACAAAAAAGCCAGTTTGGAGATGATTTCTATATAAATATAGGTGTTCATCCAATTGGTCTCCCGCAACTTATTACGGACCAATTACAAGTAAAAGAAAACATCTCAATATTCGATTGCATTCTACGAACAAGGATAGAGCCTATACATATGAAACAGAACCAGTTATTACATAATGTTTCACATGAAACTATCGACATTCCGAATTACCTTTCTACTATTTTCGACTGGTTTCAAACGTGGGCTTCATATAAAAATTTAATAAAAACAACTATACATTCCATAACTCCTGTACTAGCTGTCGTTCCAATATTACAAGAAAAAACATTTTTGCTTCTTACCTGTTTCTCTTTCATGAAGTTGATATGTATATGAAAAAACTAGTAGAAAACGCAATGTAACTTCACATTGTGCTTTCTACTAGTGCTTTATATTCCTCTTGTAACTTTTTAAATTGTTCTTCATACTTTTGCATCTTCACCGCATCCGTTTTCGAATTAAGGAATGGTCTTCTTCTCCCAATCACCATTATATTTTTCCCTTCTATTGCATCGTTCATATATACGTAAGGTTTAAAAAACTTACATTCCGTATATGGCAATGCTACAGATAATTTTGCATACTCTTCCACTTTAAATTGATTAGATAAACTTAACTCTCGCAAATTTTTTAATTGTATTAAAGGTTCTAACGAATCATCTTTAACCTTTAAGTTCATAAGGGTAAGCTTTTTCAAATGTTGTAATGCAGCAAGTTGTTGTAAAGTTTGTACTTTCATCGTTGTATTTATCCCACCACCCATGTAAAAGGTATTGAGTTGCGGACACTTACTTAAAGCAGTTAAATCTTCTAGCTTAGAAAAATCATCAATTAGTAAGGATTTGAGTTTTTTATTATACGCAATATCCCATAACGTCTTCGCTTTTGTATTCCAGCACATATACAACTGTTGTAAATCAGATAATTTTTGAAGGCTACTTAAATCCTCGACCCTCATTTCGTAAACGTACAATATATTTGGACGAGCGTACGTAAGAATATGCTCAAATTGCTTTTGATTTACTGCGAAAACCCATAACTTCTTAACTTGTAAAGATGCTAATCGTTCTATATTTTTTGTTTTCCCCTCAATCGCTAATTCTTCTAAACTAGCAGTAACATTTTCCAAGTCCTTTATAATCCTCGGCTGCTCACCAATTGGAAACATTATATCCCCTCCTACAACGCCCAAGTAATATTCATTTCTTCAAACGACTCCTTACTCACTTCCAACCCTTCGCCATCATTCGTTTCAATCATCGCTACCTCTTCTTTAGACAACATAATTTTCTCGTTTGGATTTTTGATTTTTCTCTCATACACGAGTTGTAAAAGATCCATTTGCTCCTCTGTCAGTTCATACTCTTCTTCCAATCTTTCTATTGCAGATTCCGTATCAAGTAATGGGATTTCTAATAAGAATCCACCGTGCTCTTCCATCTCTTCAAATGAATCAATTGAATATGCGCCGCTATCCTCAATCCAAAATGCCGTCGTAATGAAAGGAACTGTTTCCCCCTCTACCTCTTCTAATACGTATTGGAGTGCTTCCTCTTTAGCAATTTCTATCACTTCCGAAGGTGCCCCTTCAAAATAATTTGCCGCATCAATCCACTCATCAATTCTCTCACTATTCACATCTTGAAGACATACGATTGTGTACTTCGAATGAAAAGTAATTGTCCCTCTTCCGCCTTGACTATCTTGCATACTATAGTTAAATCCATCCCATGAACTTTCATGTGAGAAATCAGGAGCATGTGCTACAAAAATTGCATCTGCAATCGACTTTAAGATGCAACCTCTCCATAATTGTTCTTTGTCTATATGTAATTTATATTTACTCATCGTCTTCCCCCATACACATATTTTTTCTATTATCTTTCCTCTACATAATACTTGTAAAGTACTTTTTCATTATATAAAAATAGTAAAAGCATCCTTTATATGAAGGATGCTTTTACTATTCACCTACCACTTCCCCCTACACTCTTCAATTACATACAGCAAATACCGCTTCGTCATATCAGCCCGTCTCCACCTAAAGAGCTTTCGCTTTCCTTCTGGATTATGCCGCATTCGCTCTACTTCCCTTAATAAAGGCTCCCACTTATGAGAGTAAAGTTCCAACATGTATTGTAATCCTCTATCTTTTGAAACAATTGTTTTATGATCTAACGTATATAAAATGCGTCCCATCGTAACGACAGCTGATTCTACCCACTCTTCTATGAAAAATAAATATGGTTGCTTCGCTTTTTCACTCCAGTACTGTTCTACGTTGTATTTCATCGTATTTACTACATCATCCCACCTTATTTGAAACGAAAGATCTTCAGCTTCTTTCCCGGTAACTGTAATACCTTGATTTTTTAACGTCCACCATGTGACCGCGTTAATATCCCAATGACCAATATCAGCCTTACCATCTGCACAATACACGTACTCATTTATTTCATGATTGTATTTCCCTAAGTCAGCAAGCGGAATATACATACCGTCCATTCTTTTACCTAACGTACTTTTACTAATTTTTTTATGCAGTTCTATAATTTGTTGTTTTTCAGCTTCATTCACGGAATCACTTATTACCGTAACAAAATCAACATCGCTCGTTTCTATATGAAATGCTCCTAGCGCGATTGATCCGTAAATATATACCCCAACTATTTTTTCATCCGAAAAAATTTCTTTTAATTCTACTATGTACTGCTCCATTAATTGCTTTACTTCTTCTGGTAAAGCATGTTTTATTCCATTCTCCACATCTATCCCTCCATAAAAAAAGCCTTCGCAAATTCGCAAAGGCTTCATGCTTTATAAATATTTCTCGATTTCTTCATAAACATCCTTCAAACGTGGATTTCCTTCTCCAACGATTTCACCATTTACAAGAACGACTGGATAAAATAGATCTTCCTCCACTACTCGCTCTGCGAATGCTTTTTTATCTTCATCTTCTTGTTCTTCTTGAAAATCAATATACTCAAACTTAAATTTATTTTCTTGTCCTTCATATTTACGACCAATCGCCGCTTGTAACCACTCAAACGTTTCTGTTGAAGATGGCATTCCAACGCAGCTCGCACAAATTACTTTCGTCCCATACACTTGCACATTAACCATTTCTTCTCCCCCACTTCTCGTTCTAACAGTATATTCAGATGTCTTATTTCATAAGCACATCATTTTACAAATTTATTCTATACCCCTATACTGAAAAAACACGTTGTACACATGATACAATATTTCGACAATAAAACAAGAAGAGAAAAAATAGATTTTCCCCTCTATCTTGATTATAATAAAACTGATGAAAGGAGTCGATAAAAATGGAAAACCCACATATGGAAGAACAAGTACTAGAAGTATTAGATAAATTACGTCCATTCTTACTTCGCGATGGCGGAGACGTTGAATTAGTAGACATTGAAGAAGGTATCGTAAAATTACGCCTTATGGGTGCTTGCGGAAGCTGCCCAAGTTCTACAATCACACTAAAAGCTGGTATCGAACGCGCATTACTTGAAGAAGTACCAGGCGTTATTGAAGTAGAACAAGTATTTTAATTAAAAGCGGAAGCGGCTCGTCCAAAATGTGAGGAGGATGGAGCTTCTGACATAGAGGCGCTTTTTGCCTCGGCGGAAGAAGCGAAGCCACCGAACATTTTAGCCGCTGGAGCTAGATAATATCTAAAAGCGGAAGCGGCTCGTTCAGAACAGAAGGTCATTGGAGCTCCTGACGAAGAGGCGATTTTTGCCTCACAGGAAGGCGCGAAATGGCCGACTGTTCTAGCCGCTGGAGCTAGACATTATCTAAAAGCAGAAGCGGCTCGTTCAGAATCGCTTCCTAGAAAGAGACCCAAATGGGTCTCTTTTTTTATTCAAATAACACTTCCCCTTTAACATCATAAAACAAAATTGGAAATCCTTCTCAAAAAGTGCGATAATTAATACTATAGAATCGTTCACACATATACAGAAAAAAACATAGGGGGACGACACATGCCAAGAATGGGGAACACTTTCTTAACAATTCAAGAACTAGAAAAGAAAAAAGAGTATTTATTAGACCTTTCATCCGTTATACCAACATGGAATGCAAGTTATCAATTTTTATTTAAAGAAATCCAGCAAGAATTATTGAGTAAAGTAAATGAAAAAATCGAAAGACATCAATTCATTTTAAATATATGTGCAGATCAACAGGTAGGGGCATAATGTATTACATACAATTGTGATATATAAAAAAGAGACCTCACCCGGTCTCTTTTTTCATTTTAAGACAGCCAATCTAATTTCCTAATGCCTAACTTATCAACAGGTAAACGAAATGACTCGTAAAAATGATTCATAAATTGCTCAGTGCGCTTCACATCATGTAAAATGATTTCTAAACGGGCTCTATATATGCCTTTTTGTTCTTCGTTTCCTGTTTGATAATATCGTTCAATCGTTTCAAAGTAGTGAAGCGGGAACAGAAGCCTTGCGAATAATAAGCGCCAACCAAATGAAGAGAGCGAATAATTACGTTCATAATCTGTAATGAATTGAACTACCGTTTGCTCCCAATCTTTCTTTTTTTCTATCATCATATAGCGAATACATTCTGCTATATCTCTACTTGGGTGATCATATACCCAATCAAAAGGAAGTTTTAAACGCTTCGTTTGCTGCCATAATAAAGGTGTAAATCGTTCTTGGCAAATTGTTGCTGCGTCAGTTATTTGTGGTGTATCGTCCATTTCTGTATCGACAACATATTGAATTGCATTTTCTGCAACTCCTAAGTAATACGGGAAGGATTCAATAAACAATTGATCGAATACGTCTGAAGGATGGTTCATCACTTGCGATTGCCAAAACCTTTCTAATTGGTCGAGCCTTTTTTCCCATAATGCTTTCCATTCACCAATGCGGCTTAATTGCTCAACTTCTTCTGGAAAGAATGCGCCACGTTTATGGAATATAGAAAGCTCACTTCCTAATGATGTAGCATGTCGCTCTAACATACGCATACCTTTTAATAAGCAGTAATTTTTTTCTTCTATCTCACTTACATAGTAGCCGTGTATAGTCGGAACGAAAGTCGAAACAGTTATATCCCCTTGCTGGTTCATATAATCACTGAGCTTTTTCATCTCTACAAGTACTTCTTCCTCCATTTCTCCAATTGGAACAAGTACATAAATTTTGTTGCGAATCCAAAAGCTTTTATAGGGGCCAAGGGGGATTAATTCTTTAACATGCATGTGATAATGCTCATAAATATGCTGAATCATCGCAGTCGCCACCTATGGTTTTTCTTTATATATATGAGCTTGTGCTCGCCTTTCATTCCTATGCACATGATAAAGCAATGAAACGTATACAAATACTAAAAAGAAAAAAAGGTGATAAACATGAAAGACTCAAATCAACTACAAGAAAGAGCATTACAACTATTACAAGAGCGCGGTGTAACAATTGACGATATTGCTGATCTTGTTCATTTTCTTCAAAAGAAATACCATGCAAATTTAGAGATGTCAGAATGTCGTTATAACGTTGAGCGTGTACTATCAAAACGAGAAGTACAAAACGCTCTTATTACAGGCATTGAACTTGATGTCCTTGCTGAAAAAGGAATGTTAAGTCAGCCGTTACAAGATATCGTAAAACGCGATGAAGGACTATATGGAATTGATGAAGTCATCGCACTTTCAATCGTTAACGTGTACGGGTCAATTGGCTTCACGAACTTTGGATATATCGATAAATTAAAACCAGGTATTTTAGAATACTTAAATGATAAATCAACTGGAAAGGTGCATACATTCCTTGATGATATCGTTGGCGGAATCGCTGCCGCTGCTTCAAGTCGTTTAGCGCACCGTGCTGAGCATTCGGAATAAGGGGTCTAGGCCGTCAGTTTCACACTGACGGCCTTTCATATTCCATAAGCATGAACTCTCTTCCACGGCTCAAAAAAAGAGGTCCTACTTGAAATCCAATGTTTTTATACAGCCTAATCGCTCTCTTATTGAATGTCGCTACACTCAGTCGAAACATTTTCGAATTCAATTCCTCAGTAGCAAATGCTATTCCCGCTTGAAAAAATATTTCCCCCATCCCTTTTCCTGTTAACTCCGGCTTCATTCCAAGCCCAATATCTACTACATCTTCTCCCCTATATAAATTAGCATCTCTTCCCCCTGGCACTTGTGCATTTTCTCCAAAACAAAAATAGCCGATGAATTCTCCATTCTCTCCGCAACAACCGTAATACGTCCCATCTAGCAACTCTTCTATTACTTCAGCATCTCCCGAAAAGCTATATAACGTATAGGGATTTTCATACTTCCACGTATTTATTTCTTTCGCTTCTTCTTCTGTTAACTTATGTATATCCATTCATCTCGCTCCTTATCAAATACTCTACTAATCTATATGTATTTACTCATTCATTTTCCAAACTTGATTCTCCTCTAATCGTAATATGCATAGTTACATACGCACACCCCTTTAAAAAATGCTAAAATTTATTTGAATCGCTGTTGTTACACTTCTTGATTAAGAAAGACTGTTAACCGGAAAATTAACGTCTTATCAAACCCAAGCAATTGGCACGTTTTGTCATCATGAAAGACACTCGAAAGAGTGTCTTTTTTCTATACCTGAGCAGGACCTGCTCATTTACAAAATTAATGCATAAATTAATATAACTCTTAAACCCATTATTCCCTTTCTATACGTTGCAGCGTTCGTTGCGACAGATTCGGATAATAAAAAGCACTCCAGCCAGAGTGCTTTTTACTTTCAAACAAGGAGGTTACATATATGGATAGTACTCTTGTATTTAACTTTGGCATTGGTATTGTTATCATTTTATTCGTCTTCTTTGTACTTTGTATGAGCGGGATATAGTAATCTTTTATGCTGATAACTCCTTTAAAGTATCACTCAATTTAAACTTTCTTAATTGTAATGAAGCAATCATTGCTGCTCCTGCTCCGAGTATAATGCTAGCTAGTGCCAATATTAAAACTTGATTATACGGAATGATAATAACCGTTAACTCTAAGCTTGATAACACAATATAACTAAATACAATTCCACCTAAAACCCCAATACAACCAGCTATCGCTCCAAGTAAAGTGCCCTCTAATAAAACAATCCGTCTCATTTGCTTCGGAATAGCTCCTACCGCACGAATCATACTAATTTCAGCACGTCTTTCATGTAAACTTGAGACAATCGCATTCATTAACCCTATACCAGAAATAATGAAAACAATTACAACTAACAAGCGAATTAACATCATCATTTGCGATAATAACTGCTTCTGTTCTTTTAATAAATCATGGCTATTAATAACTTCTACGTTCTCTTTATTATTTGTAATTTGTTTTACTTGCTTCTTAATCTCTTCAAATGATTGATTAGAATTTGTCATAACTTGAATTGCTTCATATCCTTGCACGTGAAACTTATCACGAACCCATTGTTCATTTACGAAAATGTCTAATCCTCTTCCCCTTAATCCTTGCTCAATAATCGAAACGACTTTAATCGTTTGTTTTTCTTTCCCTTTTCCTTGTACTTCAATCGTATCATGCAACTGAATCCCTAATGTTTTAGCAGTTCTCTTCGTAACGACTCCCTCACCATCTTGTAATGGCTTATTTAAATCTTGTCCTGTAATCACTTTCGCTTTTGTTACTTTTTGATAAGCAACAATATCATTCCCCACAACTTCTATCACATCATATTCAAAATCATCTTTCCTCACATTTTCATACCACTCTTGATCCGCTTTTTTAAAATCATAATTTATAAGCTTCGCTGTAAAGTCAGTAACATTTGCTACGCTCTCTTCTACACCATCAATTTTTTTAACCTTCTCCATCCAACTAAATGGTAATACTTCAGTACTTTGCGACTCTATTGGAATTCTTATTACTAAATCAGCTGGTAAATGTTTTTGTAACCCATCTTTCATGCCTTCGTAAATAGAGTTTATATACATCGTTCCAACAAGTGCTAACATAAAACCAAATGCTAGTATAGCAACCGATACAGCTGCCTTATTTCGATAACGAATTACATTTCGGCTACTAATCGTCGTTTCAATTCGTAATATCATTTGAAGTGGTTTTGCAATCACTGGTGCTATCATCCGAATAAATAACGGAATCGCAAATAACAAACCGACCGCAAATAACAGCGCACCTATCGCACTTGGATTAAAACCGATATATCGCTCTAATACGTTACCCGCTAGTCCAATAACAGTACCAATGATTAAAATACTACCACTAAAAGCACTCCACCTTTTTTCTTTTTTCTCATTACTAGGAAGACCTGGCCTAAGCGCTTGAACTGGTGGAATCTTTCTAACCATAAAGGCTGGTATAATAGCCCCTATGATAGACATAACAATCCCTAGTAAAAACGTAATGAGTAAAATCTCGCCTGAAATCGAGAATGATTCTTTCACTGCCCCCTCAATATTCACCCATTTATTAATAGATGATGCGGCGATTGTTTGCGTACCTGCTCCAAGAATAACTCCTGCTAGTGATCCGATTGCCCCAATACATAAAGCCTCTAATAAAACGACTAATATAATTTGATTTGGATTACTACCAAGTGCACGTAATAATGCCCATTGCTTAAATCGACTTCTGACAGATAAGAAGAAACTTCCCATTATTAAAAGGGCTACAACAAATAAGGCAATACCACCTAAACTAAAAATTAATGGCTTCATTACATTTAGGCGTTCAAATGCCTTATCTACATAAGTACGTTGGTCCACCTTTATATTTTCAATCTTTTTATGTACATCAAAAGCAATTGCTTTTTTCACATTTACATCTTGTACTTTCACTTGAACAAGATTGAATTGATTTGGTAAATTTAATTCTTTTTGAAGCCAATGGATTGGAAAATAAGCACTATGCCCCATTGACGCCATTAACGGTGGGTTTAAAATACCGACAACTTTCACAGCCTTTTCACCATGCTGCGGGAATGGCAGTTTAATCGTATCTCCTACCCGTATATTTTCACGATCTGTATACCCTTTTGTCAGTGCTACTTCAGCACCTTCTTTCGGATATCGTCCTTCTAATATTTTATAAGAATGCATTTCTGGAGAATCTTGCTCAACACCCCAATAAGATGGCTTTCCCGATAGTTCTTTATAATGTGGAAAAGGATACGGTATAAGTGCTTTTGATATTTTTTCAGCATTTTCTAAGCCATCTATTCCTTTTAAACTTTCATTATTTAAATACATGTCATTTTTTATATAGCCAAATTGTAAATTATAATCTCCATACCGACTTACTACTTGTTCCTTCACACTTTGCTCTACTGATTGATTACCTAGTAATAACATCGTCGCTAACATAACACCTAAAGCTGCACCGAGGGCAATCAACATATTTCGCAACCAATTTTGTTTCATCGATTTTACCGCATACTTAATTACCCATCGCATCACCTTTACCTCCTACTTTAAAGTGACGATTCATAATCTCTTGAATGTGAGTAACTTGTTGCGGGATATTTCGAAATTTCCACCCTTTACTTTCAGTATGCTCATGAATCACCTCACCATCTAATAAGAAAACGACTTTATCAGCATGGGCCGCTACGAACGGATCGTGCGTTACAATGACAGCTGTTTGCCCTAATTCATCACATGCATTGCGAAGTGCCGCGATAATATTTTTGCTGTTTTCTGAATCTAACGCCCCTGTTGGCTCATCTGCTAATATAATAGCCGGCTCATTTGCAAAAGCTCTTGCTATCGCAACCCTTTGCTGTTGCCCACCTGATAACTGTGCTGGTAAATGCTTTTCTTTTCCTTTCAATCCAACGAGCTCTAATAAACGATTTGCTGTCACAGTTGCCTTCTTTTGCGAAACATTATCTAATAGTAAAGGCAACCCTACATTTTCCTCCGCATTAAACACTGGAATTAAATTAAACTGCTGAAAAATAAAACCGATTTTATGCCTTCTAAATAAAGCGAGCTCTTTCTCTTTTAATGTTGAAATCTCTGTACCGTCAACTCGAATATTACCTACCGACGGAATATCTAATCCACCTAACAACTGAAGTAAGGTCGTTTTACCCGATCCACTTGCCCCCATAATACAAACAAAATCCCCTTTTTGAATTTGAAGATTAATACCTTTTAATATTTTTACTTTACTATCCCCAATATCAAACGATTTTTCTAACCTTTCAATTTCAATAATATTCATCCTCATATCCCCTTCTCTCTCTATTTATCAATCTATATATTCTATTCAAAAATGCAAAATCCCTACTATTTTGTATTTTTTTGTCACATACTAACATTTATATTAACCGGTAGTAAGTGCCCGATTAGTGTGAGCAAATAATCAGTGCGGGATGGCCCACCCACCGATTAAAGTTTCATTTTATTTCTCATGTCAGAAAAGTTGATTCTCGCAACGAAAGTAACCATAATAGTTACACAAATATATAAAAACTATTCACATATCCACAAATAGGAGGAAGAACAATGAAACATGTAATCGTTTATGCACACCCGAATACAGAAAGCTTCAACCATGCAATTTTAGAAACTGTAAAAAGTGAATTAGAAGGAAAAGGGCATGAAGTGCGCGTTCGTGATCTATACGAATTAAATTTCAATCCAGTATTAGGTGCTTCCGATTTCACCTCATTTTCTCAAGGAAATACACCAGAAGATATTAAAGAAGAGCAAGAGCATATCTCTTGGGCTGATAGCATTACATTCATTTACCCCGTTTGGTGGGCAGGACTTCCTGCTATTTTAAAAGGATACGTTGACCGTGTATTTAGCCACGGCTTCGCTTATGCTTACGGTGAGAATGGTATTGAAAAGTTATTAAGCAGTAAAAAAGGATTGTTATTATCTACGATGGGAAATTCGAAAGAAGTATACACAGCAGGTGGTATGTTTGACGCAATGAAGAAAACAGCGGATGTTGGTATTTTTGAATTTACAGGCATTGAAACACTTGAGCATACATTCTATACGAGTGTTCCTTCTGTGGATGACAGTGTGCGTAAACACTATCTTGAAGAAGTTAAAGACGTTGTGAATCGTGCATTTTAATAAAAAACTCCGGTTATAACAACCGGAGTTTTTATTTCATCATCAATTTCGGAATATATCTTTGAAGAATGCTTTCTAATTCATTCATATCTTCCTGTCTAATAAGTAAATTCACATTATCATTCATTTTTTCTCGCCCGCGATATAAAAATATATTTTCCTTTGGATTTTCCCATGTTGATGTTTTATAGCCTTTTAATTCTTCGTATGAATAAAAGCTCAATCCGTCTATTACACCTTTTTCATATATTTGTACACTTTTAATCAGATGGATAGCTATTAAAGTCATAAAACAACTTACTACAGCATAACTACCTGACTGAACGAGAAACTGTTCAATTGTACCAATATCACCACTTACGTACTGAGCATATGTATACATACATTGTCCGATGAAATACGCCGGTCCAAGTGATGCAATCCAACGCCGTTTCACCCGAGGATATGTTGCAATAAGTTTTCCCGCGCTTTTTTTCATTGCATTTATTTTATATATCTTCCATAGAACAAAGAACAAAACACATAATGCAAAAACAAACATAATGCATGACATCCAGTACACTCTTATTCCCTCCCCTTTTATATCAATACATATAAATTCTACATTTTATACAACTACAGTACATATGCAATTATGCATAAAAAAACAGGCAACCGCTCCCGGTTACCTGCATTTCATTACATCTTCTCAATCCACTCCGTCAAGTTGTGCACAACTTGCGTCGGTTGTACTTCATATTCTGTTAACTTGTCCACAGTTGTTACTCCAGTGTGGACAAGAAGGGTATGCATACTAGCATTTATCCCCGCTAAAATATCTGTATCGTAGTTATCCCCAACCATTAAAGCTTCTTCTTTTCCTATGCCAAGCACTTTTAACGCTTGTTCCATAATGATTGATTCTGGTTTACCAATAAAGATTGGGTCCACACCTGTTGATACTGCAACAACTGATGTTAATGAACCGTTACCTGGTAATAATCCGCGCTCAGTTGGAATTGCGATATCCCCATTTGTTGAAATAAACGTTGCACCGTTACGCACAGCAAGGCACGCTTTTGCTAATTTTTCATATGTGATATCGCGATCTAAACCAACAATGACGAAATCAGGATTTTCATCCACAATTTCAAATCCCTTTTCCACAAGAGCAGCGTGTAAGCCCTCTTCACCAATCATATATACAGTTGCATCTTGTTTACGCTCATAAATAAAGTTCGCTGTAGCCATACTCGTTGTGAATACTTGCTCCGCTTTCGCTGGAATATCGAAACGAACAAGCTTTTCTGCAACTTGTTCTGGTTTACGAGTTGAGTTATTTGTAACGAATAAATATGGAATACCGCGCTCTCCTAACGCTTTTACGAAGTCGCTTGCTTCTTCAATTTGCTCTTCACCGCGATACATTGTACCGTCTAAGTCAATTAAATAGCCTTTATACATCTGTTTGTCTCTCCTTCTATGCTAACGTTCTCATCTATCATACCACTCTTATATTAACCCCTTTTTCAAAAGAAAAAAACGCTTTACCTTAAAGCGTCCCATAACGTTCATTTTTTCTCTTTTATTTGGTACGAACAATTACAATCGCCCACGCACATGTTCGTTAGCGCTTTCACATTTGCACCTGCTAATAACCGCTTGTACATATCTTTTTCATCTTCACACACTTGCGGGTATTTCTCCGCTATTTCCTTTAACGGACAGTTTTGCTTTTCAAGTATGAAAGAGCGTTCCCCATCTCTCTTTATTTGAACCATATAACCATTTTTCTCTTGCATAGCAGCTATTTCTTGTACTTTATAGGCTAAATTACTTTGGTTACTTATCTTCTTTTTTAACTGTTCTTCCATTCGTTTCGTTCTCGCTTGTAAAACGTAACGAAGTATTTTTTCATCGCCCATTCGAGCTAAATCATCTAATATTTCAATAGCAAACTGCTTATATTCTTTCGGGAATGTATCTTCTCCCTTTTGACTTAATCCATACAAATATGTTGGGCGTCCAACTTGCTGCCTTACCATCTTTGAATAAATTAGCTCATCATTTTCTAGTTTACTTAAATGTCGACGAATCGCCATCTCTGTAATTTCTAAAGCTTCGGCTAATTCTGCTACAGTATGCTCTCCTTTTATCTTCAGTAATTGTACAATCTCTTCTCTCGTAGTACGTGCTTCCCCCATAGCTCACCCTTCTCCCTTCTCCTTTTTCTTTCTCCTATACAATATAAGATCCCCAAAGGAATTCCCGGGGATCTTATAAGCACAATTATTCTGGTACAAATGCAGATACAGGTCCTAATTCCTTTTCTAAATAACTGTGAATATTCGCTGGGTATTTCTCTACCACGGCGATATGTTTTTGAATCGTCTTATATAATTCATCATGATTCATTTGAATATAATCTTGCGTAAGCATTTTTCGAAGAAGAATAATTTCTTTAATATGCGCTCCCTCTTCTCCACTTATAACTCTCTCGTCCATTAAAATATCAATAATATCTTCGTAACTTCCTGGATCGCGCATAATAAATCCATCAATCATCGCATTCCCTACATCTAATATACAATCGATAATAAGATGCGCCATGCGCTCTAATGCGTAAAATTCAAACTCGGTTTCATATGTCTTTTTCTCTTGAAATGTATTTGTTGCTCGTTCTAAACATACTAGCATTTGTTCTATTTTTTTTCTGTCTACAAAGTACATGAATGTCACCTACCTGGAAATTAAAGCATTTACATTTTAATTGTAACGCTTTCTTCTGAAAAAATCGACAATTTTTCGAATTCACCTTTTCCTCGTTATTTGTTATAGTTATATTTGTATGATTTTTGAAATTGGAGGAATGCAACCTTGGAACGTGAACTCGCACTAGAAATTGTCCGTGTAACAGAAGCAGCAGCCTTAGCATCCGCACAGTGGATGGGCCGCGGAAAGAAAAACGAAGCAGATGATGCAGCAACTACAGCTATGCGTGATATGTTCGATTCAGTAAACATGGCAGGTACAGTTGTAATTGGTGAAGGAGAACTTGATGAAGCACCGATGTTATATATTGGTGAAGAACTAGGAACAGGTAACGGTCCAGAAGTAGATATCGCCGTTGACCCATTAGAAGGCACAAACATCGTTGCAAAAGGTCTTGCAAATGCAATGGCAGTTATTGCAATCGCGGATAAAGGAAACCTTCTTCATGCTCCTGATATGTACATGGAAAAAATCGCGGTTGGTCCAAAAGCAGCTGGTAAAATTAGCTTAGATGATCCAATTGAAAAAACAATTGATATTGTAGCAGAAGCAAACAATAAAAAAATTCGTGACCTAACGGTTATCATCCAAGAACGTGAACGTCATCAAGATATTATTGACCGTATTCGTGCAAAAGGTGCACGCGTAAAACTATTTGGTGATGGAGATGTTGGTGCATCAATCGCTACAGCTTTACCTGGAACAGGTATCGACTTATTCGTAGGTGTAGGCGGAGCTCCAGAAGGCGTTATTTCTGCAGCAGCATTAAAATGCCTTGAAGGTGAAATGCAAGCTCGCTTAGTTCCAATGAACGAAGAAGAAGAAGCTCGTTGTCGTGAAATGGGATTAGAAGATCCTCGTCAACTTCTTATGTTAGATGACTTAGTATCTGGTGATGATGCAATCTTCTCAGCAACAGGTGTATCTGCTGGTGAATTATTAGACGGCGTGAAATTCCTTGGCGGAGATTTAGCTGAAACATATTCTATCGTAATGCGTTACAAAACAAGAACAGTACGTTTCATTAAAACGCATCACCATTTAGATCATAAACCACACTTAAACTTAGATATTTAATAAAGGAGCCATGTGTATGGAAGAACGTTTCTTTCTGTACGACGATACAGTCGCTACAAAAACGCGTTTCGTTAGCTTTATGGGGGAAAATGAGCGTCATGATTTAGCGCTTCTATACTCCGATCGTCATTACGGTAAAACGATAGTCCTTGATATGCAAAGCAACAAATTTGCTATCATCGGTCCTGACGATTTAAATGAACAAGGCTACTTAGAGCATGCATTTTCGATGTCTGAAGAAAATGCAGAAGAATTACGCTCATTTTTATTTGAACTTATATAATTTATCTGGTGCACCAGCTATGTTAGCTGGTGTTTTTTTACAATTCATATTTTGAATTTTCAATCTTATGTGTTATACTTATGAACAAATCTATTTGGATAGAAAGGACGTTATCTGCGTATGCCAACAATTACTTTGTAATGGACCAGCAATTGGATAGCATTACTCTCAAAAAAGCACCATGCTTTTTCAAGGGAGTAGTCTGCCCATTCCCATTACAAAGGAACGTAACGCATCTGTAGTATGATGTTTACGGAGGTTCCTCTTGGGGGAACCTCTTTTTATTTTTGTCTCTTTCTTATGTCTTCATACTACAAGACATCCAAATAGCTGTATTACGTTCCTTTGCCACTAATATAAGAGGTGAAGGAAAATGCAGAAAGTACAACTTTCTTGGAGTTTATATGAAAACGAACTAGCAACAATCGAAAAATATTGTAAAAATTGCAGGCGTACTACCCTTTTTACTGATACGAATATTCGCAGGCATAACGCAAACGGAAAAAACATATACCGATTTGCCATTTATAAGTGTCCGAAAGATCATACGTGGAACCAAAAGCTTCACATTTATAAATCATTTACTGATCACGTCGAAACTGTCGATATGACTCAGCAAGAACAAACTGAAACAAGTACTACCATTTCCATTACACAATACAAAGAAAGTGGTATAACCGAAATAACGATCATATTAGACATAGTTTTCGGTTCCCACCGGATTGATAAAGTGTTATCCACATATATTTCAGATTGGAGCCGTGCACTCATTGTGGATAAAATTAAAAATGGGCATATCCAACTAAATGGACAACAAATGAAACCAAACAAAACGCTTTCTGAAGGTGATTACATTTCAATTTGTTTGTAAGGAGGACTCCCATGTTAACGGTGAGAAAAGGTACGATTGATTTATTGAATGACTTAGATGTAATGTATATAGCATGCAAAGAAGCACTCTTACAGAACCAAATTTATCAATGGGATGATTCTTATCCTACGCGAGACCATATTTCCTATCATTTAAAACAAGGTGAACTGTATTGCCTGTTTGAGCATGATTCACTCGTTGGTGCTGTCGTGTTAAACGAGTGGCAATCTCCAGAATACGAACTAATTGATTGGTTAGAAACAGACGGACGCTTTCTTATCGTCCACTCTTTTGTCATCCATCCGCTCGCGCAGGGCAAAGGATATAGCAAAGTACTATTATCCTTTTGGGAAAACGAAGCAAGGCAGGAAGGTTGCAAAGGAATACGCCTAGATTGTTTTACAGGTAATCCCGTTTCATTAGGCCTATATGAAAAAAACAATTATATTTGCCGAGGTGCTGTTTATTTCAAAAGTAAACAGCCTCCTCATAATTGGTATAACTGCTATGAAAAAATCCTCTTACAATCGTAAGAGGATTTTTTCATTTCTTCACTTTTCGTAATACGAAGTGTGCACAACCGAAGTTACAGTACTCGTATAAATACTCTGATAAAGTACTAATTTTCGTATCATATGTCGAACGTTGATTACTATCATCAAAGAATCCACGCAATCTAAGTTGCTCATAACCCCAGTCTCCAACGATATAATCATATTTATTTAAAATTTCTGCATAGCGCTCTTTAAATGCTTCTTCACTAAAACCGTCACGAAAGTTTTTAATTACTTCGTACTGAACATTATTAACGCTCACCGTAGTATGAATCTCTTGCTTTTGCTCCATTATGAACTTCCTCTCTAAGCATTCTTCTTTTTATCGTATCACAAAGCATAACAACCAACAATTTCAAATACAAAAAATTGAAAATTAGTGCATGCTATGGAGAAGGAGGTGATACATCGTGAAAAAGCAAATTATCCTCTCTCTTCTCACTCTTTCCTTATTTGCAGGCTGCCAATCAACTAATAAAGCCGAAATGGAGCGTGAAGAAGGAAGTCGTGTTCTTGTTTCCAACAAAAACGACATGTATCATACGGAAAACACAAATACACGACTCACGAGAGTCGGTTATTCTTCTAAACAGAAGCATGAAGTATCTAATAAACAAGTAGGCGCTATTAACCGTGAGAAAGTCGCCGAAATGATTACGAGCATGACAGTCAAACTTCCTGACGTTACAAACGCTGCTACGCTCGTTACCGATGATGAAGTATTTGTCGTATACCGTGCAAACACAACGGATCCAAAACTCGTAGCGGATCAAGTATATAAAGCTGCTTTGTCCATCGTCCCTCGCTATTATAAAGCATATGTATCTACAGACCAAAAGTTGATTTCTCAAATTCAAGGGCTTCAATCTGGCGCGTTAAATGATACAGAATATACACAGAGCCTTGATATGCTAAAGCGAGAAATGAGCAAAAATCCTCATTTGAACAATACGGGGGATCAAACTTTGAATGATATGATTAAAAAATAAAGAAGATGGAGAAAACCTCCACCTTCTTTATTTTTGACTATTTCTTACGATCCGCATAAACCGCCATCGCATCACACATAAACTGCGCTAACCCCTCACCAAACTTATCGATATTTTTCGTGAAGCGCTCATCGGCGACGTACATTTGACCGAGTCCCTTAAAAGCATCTAATGAATATTCTCCGAAGTTTTGCAAGTAATCGTACCATACCCCGATTGCTTCTTGTGCCTCTTTAGAATTTGGTGCGCCGTGTCTAAGCGCCGCCAAATTTCTATAAATAGTATTAAACTCTTCTTGGTTGTCTTTTGACATACCTTTCGCGTATTCATTCGCTTTATCTACAGCTGCGTCTCCCCATCGTTCACGCGCTTCTTCTTCGTACGGATTATGGCTGAAATCGAAGCCTTCAAATTTCTCTTTATTCGTCATTTCAATCTCTCCTTTTGTATGCTGAATTGTTTTATCAATCGTCGCAATCACTTTATCTAACCTAGCACGCTTTTCAAGAAGCATTTTCTTATGAAGCTGTAGTGCTTCTTCGTGGTCAAATGATGGACTCATGATAATTTCTTTAATTTTCTTTAAAGGGAAGCCTAGCTCTTTAAAAAATAAAATTTGCTGCAATGTCTCTAAATTTTCATTGGAATATAGACGATATCCAGACTCTGTCGTCTCGTCTGGGGTTAATAACCCAATTTCATCGTAATGATGCAGTGTGCGCACACTAATTCCAACTAAATTAGCTACTTCTTTTACCTTCATTGTCATGTGTATCTCCCCCTTAGTACATACGATAAAGTATGACGCAACGTTAGAGTCAATAAGTAAATTCATTTTTTGTTAAAAGTTTCATCTCTCCCATATTTCATGCATAATAGATATGTACATATATTAGAAAGCGGTGAAAGTATGGTTTCAAATACTGTAATTGCCAGCATCATATTTCAACTCGTTGTTTCGGTTCTGGTCCCAATTATTGTACTCGTTTATTTCCGTAAAAAATATAATATTAATTGGAAAGTGGTCGGCGTTGGTGTTCTTATCTTTATTGGATTTACCCAAATTCTCGAAACACCGTTCCACCTATTTATGCGTGGTAATCCAGCAATCGCTCCATTTTTAGAAAATCCGTTTGTCTTTGCAATTTATGGCGGACTAACTGCTGGTATTTTTGAAGAACTAGGTCGTTTCGTTGCCTTTTACTACTTACTGAAAAAATATCGAGATTATAAAGACGGTCTTGCGTACGGAATTGGACACGGCGGTATTGAATCGATTTTAGTCGGCGGATTCGCGGGGCTTCAAACTCTTACCTTTGCAACATCTATTAATAATGGTAGCTTCGCTCAAATGGTTGAACAATACCCACAGCTGAGCCATATTAAGGACTTGTTAATAGAGCAACCTGCCTATTTATACTTACTCGGTAGCCTAGAAAGAATTATGGCACTCGTGCTGCAAATTGCCTTCACAATGCTTGTCTTATACGCTGTAAAACAGAAGAAATATATTTTCCTTATTTACGCTATATTATTCCACGCATTTGTAGACTTTTTCGCGGCACTTTACCAAACAAAAACAATTAACATCTTTGTTGCAGAAGGAATTACTCTTCTCTTCGCGATTGGTGGTTTCATTCTTATTCGTAAAATGAAAGAGAAATTAGTAAGTGTGCCAGAGTAAAAAATAACCCACCAGTTGGTGGGTTATTTTTTATATGGATTTTCGTAGTGATGATAACTTTTCCCCCCTTGCAGCTCCCTCTTTGTTTCCGCATCTATAACGATGTACTTATGAAACTCATCTACTTCATCTTGAGAAAAGGAACCAAAAAAATAAAGTGAAACTTTAATCAGTGGGGGTTTATCCACTGATTATTAGTTGAACCAATCGGGCTTTTACGGGCAGTTGATCTCCCATTTAACTACTTTTCTTTAAAACTGAATTTTGCGGTGGGAGTCTTACTGCCCGTTAATGCGGGGTAAACTTGGCGATCAGGGTGAATAAAAAAATCTTGAAACACCACGCTACTCCGACAACCCACGGCTGTTTTTTGTCTGAAAGAAAATTCTTCATCGGGCACTTCTTTAAATAAAATCTTTTTCCGAACACTATATGCTGCATTTTTATATTCTTTATACACCTTTTTATCTAACTGTTCGTAAAACACATCCTCACTCACAAATGGCTTATTTCGATTGCTTGGATTGTCTAATTTTTGATTTGATTGTGCATATGTTGTGGACAATTGCGCGAGAAAACAAATACTGAATACAATGCATATCATTTTTTTCATAATTGCACCTCAAATTTTCATTATCCACATTACTTTTCCACATACTTAGATCACTATTCCATTTCCAATAAAAAGGAATTATTTCCACATTTGTCGAAGTATATAGCGTCAACTTGAAAGATGGGGATGAATTATGAAGAAAATTATTTTAATACGACATTGTTCCGCAACTGAACAAAAACGTGATGCCGAATTAACGTTTGCCGGAAAAGATCAAGCTAACACCCTTGCTGCATTCCTCTTAGAAAATCAGCTACAAATAGATCATATTATTTCGAGCCCATTTGTCCGAGCTATCGATTCCATTCGGCCCTATGCGATTCAAGCTAACCTATCTATCGAAGAGGATGAACGATTAGCTGAACGTATATTAAGCAACGTTCCGATGGATGATTGGATGCAAAAACTAGAATCTACTTTTACAAACATAGATATTGCCTTTTCAGGCGGAGAGTCAACAAAACAAGCAACGGACCGTGCTATATCGCTTATCCAAGACGTTTTAAAGTTAAACCATACTACAACACTACTCGTTACACATGGAAACTTACTTACGCTCATTTTAAAGCACTTTGATCGTACGATCGGCTTTAGTGAATGGAGAACTTTAACGAATCCTGATGTTTACGAAATTACAATCGATGAACAAAGTTTCATAAAACGATTATGGGAAGCATCGTCCAAGTAGTATCCCTTTCCAAAACACTCAGTTGACGCCACGAGAAGAGACTGTATTAACAATAGAGAGGGGTATCATTCCATATGTATGAAGATGTACTTTCTTTACTACATAAAACAAATGCTTCTTATGAAAAATTTGAACACGAACCAGTACTTGACTATGAAACAGATCGTATCGTTCGTGAAAGACTTGGTTTGCAAGGCACTCCAAGTAAAAGCTTATTTTTAAAATCAAAATCCGGGGAGCATTACGTATTCTTTACGTTAGAAGGCACTCGCCTCAACCGAGGAGAGATGAAGGAAATAACAGGAGAGAGCTTATCTCTCTGTTCTCCTAATGAGCTAAGAGAAGAGACTGGTTGCACTCCTGGATGTGTAGCTCCTTTCGGTTATTCACAAGATGTAACGATTATTGTGGACAGTTCAATTTATACTTACGATAAAATTTTAATTACACCTGGTGTACCTGAATTTACAATTGAATTATCCACAGAGGAATTAAAAAAGATTTTATCCACATGTCAAAATAAAGTTTTAGAGTATAAGAAAAAAGAGAGCTAATGATTAGCTCTCTTTTTTCATTATTTCGCTTCTGCTGTTTTTTCTTTTGCAGAACGTACTTGCTCGTCCGCATGATAAGAAGAACGTACAAGTGGGCCAGCTTCACAGTGGCTAAATCCTTTGCTAAGTGCAATTTCTTTTAGCTCTGCAAATTCTGCTGGTGGGTAATATTTAATAACTGGTAAATGCTTCTTAGATGGTTGTAGGTATTGTCCAAGAGTTAAAATATCCACATTGTTTGCACGTAAGTCATCCATTGCTTCAATTAAATCTTCTCTCGTTTCACCTAAGCCCAGCATAATGCTCGATTTAGTTGGAATATCAGGCTGCATTTCTTTTGCTCGACGTAAAAACTCTAATGAACGGTCATATTTTGCTCTAGCGCGAACTCGGTTAGATAATCGACGTACTGTTTCAATGTTATGGTTCAAAATATCTGGTTTTGCATCCATTAACATTTTTAAGTTTTCTTCTACCCCACCCATATCAGATGGTAATACTTCGATAGACGTGAATGGATTTTCACGACGAACAGCGCGTACTGTTTCAGCAAAAACAGCTGCTCCGCCGTCCTTTAAATCATCACGTGCAACCGCTGTTATAACAACGTGCTTTAAGCCCATTTGTACTACAGAATCTGCTACGCGTTCTGGCTCTTGTAAATCAAGCTCAGTTGGTAAGCCTGTTTTAACCGCACAAAAACGACAAGCACGTGTACAAACCGCACCTAAGATCATAAATGTTGCTGTTTTCCTTACAGCCCAGCATTCATGAATATTCGGACATTTCGCCTCTTCACAAACTGTATGAAGATTCTTAGAACGCATCATTTTCTTTAAGCCTGTATAGTTTTCATTCGTGTTTAACTTAATTTTCAACCATTCGGGCTTGCGCTTATACTCTGTTTGTTTTGTCATGGTTATCAACTCCGCACAATATGAAATAGTTTACCGTGTTCGCTTCTTTCAATGTAACATATCTATTCTAACGTATGAAAGCGATTTGCTCAAATGAAGATTCTAAGATTTTTTCCAATCGTTCCCTATAATGAAATACTCCGTATATCCCACACTAAAAAGAGTGATGTTGTGAAAGGAGTCTATTTCATGCTTCGAAAAATTTCTCTTTTGCTTTCGATTTGCTTTCTTCTCCACCAAAACATCGCTTACGGTGAAGATAATCAGCAAAGCATATATGAAAAGCGCATGGCACTATATAAAGAAACTGAGCAATCTTCCGGTATTCCGTGGTATTACTTAGCCGCAATGGATCAATACGAAAGAAACATACGGAGCGTAAGAAAAGATATACCGAAAAAACCAGATGCCATCATTTCCCTTTATTTCAAACCTGAAATATGGGCTGGACCTGTTAATAGTAATGATACTCTCCCCCATACAATTTCTCTATTTGGCGGAATGGGTTTAGATGGTGACAAAGATGGATTTGCAAATGCAAATAACGACCGTGATCTTCTGCATACAGCAGCAACTATTTTAAAGAAACAAGGAACGTCGGAAGACCGTATTAACATTATGCTTTGGGAATATTATAGACGTGCAAAAACAGTTGAATTAATTACAGAATACGCCCGAATTTATAAACATTATGGACGCATTAATTTAGAAGGTAATGCTTTCCCTCTCCCGATTCGCAGTGACCATAGCTATCGTAGTACTTTCGGTGCTGGTAGAAGCTTTGGCGGCAGGAGGATTCATGAAGGAACCGATATTTTTGCTGGATATGGCGTACCAGTACGATCAACTTGCTATGGCGTTATTGAAACAAAAGGATGGAATCGTCTTGGTGGATGGCGCATTGGTATTCGTGACCTTCATAATAATTACCACTATTACGCTCATTTAGGCGGGTTCTCTAAAGAAATACAGCTCGGACAAATTGTCGAACCAGGAAAAGTAATCGGATTTGTCGGTAGTACCGGCTACGGTCCTCCTGGTACAGCTGGAAAATTCCCGCCCCACTTACATTTCGGCATGTATAAAGACAATGGCTATACAGAATGGGCTTTCGATCCATACATGCATTTAAGCCTTTGGGAACGAAAAGAACGAGCAAATACAAAACGATAACCGTAGCAAATTGCTACGGTTATTTTTATAAATATAAATCAATAGAACACTACTGACTAATTATCCGTTTTCTTTTTATCTGGTACAACAACTCCCCCGCTTCCGTAATAAGTAGGCACTTCACCTTGAACGATGCGCGTCGCAATCGGAATGTTTTGCTTCACTTTAATTTCTTTCGTGCGTAACGGAATCATAACTTGTAACGTCACTTCCACTTCCATAATAATTTTGATCGCTGTATTATTAATTCCTTGCGGCTCAACTAATTGTTTAATATCCGTATTCACATGACCAATTGGCGTAAAATTAATCGGAATATCTGGTCCTATATTACCAAGAAGCGCATTATCAGTTATGCGTCCAAAAGGAACTGACATAGATACCCCATTCTCTTCAAAAATACCAAGTGCTTTCGTATCCCCTTTTTCTACTTGTTGTAAATATTTTTCTATGTATGCAGTAGTCGATGTTAATATTTCATTTACTTGTTTTGTATTTAAATCAATTGTAGATACTTTCCCGTTCCTATCCGTTTGTACTTTCATTAATGAATCTACATCAAACCCTTCATTAATCCGGTCTTTTACCGCTTTCGTCATAACTGCTGTTGCCATTTTATGAGTCTCTGTTTCCCCATACTTAATTAACGTTGGCTGAATACTTTTATTTACAATCCATAAACCTTGAACTACCATTACGATAAAAATAATAAATGAAATAAGCAGTATATACCGAAAGGAAATCGGTCCCCTTCGAAACCGCGAATTTTTCGAACGAAATATGCCCATCAGAAAACCCTCCTTCTTATATTATTTCTATGCAAGAAAGAGGGATGATATATGCTTATCTCATTTTTAATAGTGCATCTTTTCCGATTGTGCCTACCGGAATACCTAAAGCTTCGGCTCCAGTCGTTACTGATTCCAGCGGTGCTTCAAGAAGTTGTTCAATCGTTCTTACACCAACCGCACGGCCAGCAATAATTCCTCGATCACCTAACTTCTCATTTAGAAGACCTACATCTAAAGCACCGCACATAATATATCCTTTATCGCTCATTACAGCTAGCAAATTTGTCTTTGGAAGTTTTACGCTAACAGCAATGAACGTATAGTTATCAATTATAATTGGCTCTACATTAACCATAGTTCACACTCCTCTCTTTCTTATCTTTATGACAAGAGAAAAATGAGTGTTACAAGTTAACTAGCCTATAGTTTGACTGAAGATGTATAAGTTATCAACATGTCTGTTAATACATCTCTAAGCAATTCCGGCATATAATATTGTTTGTCAGAAAGTGTGGATAGCTCTGGGTATAAGTATCCGAATGTAAACATATCAATCGTTCCTACCGTATATATCCGGTCTAATTCCAGCGATTCGCCGTTAATCAATACATCTTCTAGTAAAATTTTATTCCCTGGAATCGTATCTGGAATCACTTCCAAACCATCGTAAATCATTTTCCCCATTACTTTTCCACGAAATCCGAATCCTTTCACCTCTAGATTTTCCATATTCGGACGGCGCGCTTTCAAAATAACTTCTCTTAACGTTTTCCCTGGTACTTTTAACAGACATGGATTAATTGGATGTGGACAAATCCGATGAATATCTCCGCGCGTCACAACACCTTCATTTAATCCCTCAAGAAGTACACCAGCATTCACCATCCCAACATCCGCATTACACCACTCTTTAAGTGCACTTGCCAACATATGAGAAAACGTCGTCTCCTTAAACCAATCAACCGGCAATGATTCTTTTAAATGAACGACAGGCTCGGCCATTATCTGTTTACTTTCTTCCTTTAGCATTTCAATTGTGGATAACGGCTCGCTATAAGCACCTAACCGTTCTGTCTTAATCGCTCTACCGTCTTTTTTCAACAGTCTCTTCGTCTCTTTATCCACAGTAAGCTGAACGTGACCAACGTAATGTCCCCACTTTTCACAACAGCAAAGCAAAGTATTATCCACAAGAACGCCACGCTCAAATAAATGATGCGTATGTGCCCCTAAAATAACATCTATATCATAATGCTCCGCCATATACTCATCCATACTTTTTCCAAGATGAGAAAGCACAACAGTAATATGAGCTGTATCCTTAACTTCTTCTAAAATAGACTCTAAATGGATGATTGGATCTTCAATATGCCAATCTAACATATGATAAAACTCTGGATAAGCTACCGTTAATCCAATAAAGGCAATCGTAATCCCATCTGTCGTTGTATGTAATTTATAAGGCTGCGCCCACGCCGGACGTACACCCTCTTTTTCAAATAAGTTCGCTACGAGCACCTCAAACCCAGCATCATCATATAGACGATTCAAATGCTCTTTCGCCAATGTAATTCCTTCATTATTTCCGATCGTTACATAATCATATAACGCCTCATTTAATAATTTTGTATTCCCAAGTCCATTTGTCGCTTCCGAAATACTATGAAAACGATCCACATGATCGCCAATATCCACAGTTAAAACAGTCTCTCCCGCTTCCTGTCTTCGCCTTTTCTCCCCTTGTACAAACCGAGAAATTTGCGGCCAATTTTCAAAATGACTATGTATATCGTTTGTATGATAAAGGTGGATGATTGTTTCTTTATTTATATTCAGAGAAAAAACCTCCTCTCAGTTCCTTACTGCCATTTACGCTATACGTACGCAATAATCCTGTAAATACTATTCGTCTTTTCTTGCTATTCTACATTGTACTCGCATTATAAGAAAAAGCCAAAGATTGCCCTTTTAATATGGAAAACTTTATATTACTTTTTCTAGTCTGTTGATTAGTTTGAGGGGGGAATTTTTGTGAAATGATTCTAGTTGGTGGGGGGAGGAGATTTGTCAGTATCTTTGTCTTACTTCCATATAGGTGCTCCTCTCGTATTTAAATGTTGAGGGGGATATGAGGGATTTCTTTTGTCTTACTTTGTCGACAAATCGATATTCCTTGTCGAACCGCTGATATATTGAAATAATCGCCGATATATTTCATTAAACACCCACCCGGGTATCTTACAGTCGAACCCGAATATACAACATAAAAAAGCGCCCTGCTATGCAGGGCGCTTTCTTCATACATATATTATCCAGTTCCAGCGGATAGAATGTTCGGTGGCTTCACTTCTTCCTATGAGGCAAAAAGCGCCTCTACGTCAGAAGCTCCATCCCCCTCACATTCTGAACGAGCCGCTTCCACTTTTAAATATTAACCAATAGAACCTTCCATCTCAAACTTGATTAGACGGTTCATTTCAACTGCGTATTCCATTGGAAGTTCGCGAGTGAATGGCTCGATGAAGCCCATTACGATCATTTCTGTAGCTTCTTGCTCAGAAATACCGCGGCTCATTAGGTAGAATAATTGTTCTTCTGATACTTTAGATACTTTCGCTTCGTGCTCAAGTGAAACGTAATCGTTTTTGATTTCGTTGTAAGGAATTGTATCAGATGTAGATTGGTTATCCATGATTAACGTGTCACACTCGATGTTAGAGCGAGAGTTTTTCGCTTTTGGTCCGAATTGTACGATACCACGGTAAGTTACTTTACCACCATGCTTCGCAATCGATTTAGAAACGATTGTTGAAGACGTGTTTGGTGCTAAGTGAATCATTTTCGCACCAGCATCTTGGTGTTGGCCTTTACCAGCAATCGCGATAGATAATGTTAAACCACGAGCGCCTTCGCCTTTTAAGATAACTGCTGGGTATTTCATCGTTAATTTAGATCCGATGTTACCGTCAATCCATTCCATCGTTGCGTTTTCTTCACAAACCGCACGTTTTGTAACTAGGTTGTATACGTTGTTCGCCCAGTTTTGGATTGTTGTATAACGGCAATATGCATCTTTCTTAATGATGATTTCTACTACCGCACTATGAAGTGAGTTAGTCGTGTAAACAGGTGCTGTACAACCTTCTACGTAGTGTACGTGTGCGCCTTCGTCTACGATGATAAGCGTACGCTCGAATTGTCCCATATTTTCAGAGTTAATACGGAAATACGCTTGAAGTGGTGTATCAACTTTAATACCTTTTGGAACGTAGATGAATGATCCACCAGACCAAACTGCAGAGTTTAATGCAGAGAATTTGTTGTCTGTTGGTGGGATTACTTTTCCGAAATGCTCACGGAAAATATCTTCGTTCTCTTTTAATGCGCTATCTGTATCTTTGAAGACGACTCCTAGATCTTCTAGGTCTTCTTTCATGTTGTGGTATACAACTTCAGATTCGTACTGTGCAGATACACCAGCTAAATATTTTTGCTCAGCTTCAGGAATACCTAATTTATCAAATGTCGCTTTAATTTCCTCAGGTACTTCATCCCAAGACTTCTCAGATTTCTCAGATGGTTTTACGTAGTACGTAATTTCATCGAAATCTAAGTCGTTTAAGTCGCCGCCCCATTGTGGCATTGGCATTTCATAGAACTTATCCAGTGATTTTAAACGGAAGTCTAACATCCACTGTGGTTCTTCTTTCATACGTGAAATCTCTTCAACGATTTCTTTTGTTAAACCGCGTCCAGCACGGAAAATCGAAACGTCTTTATCCTTGAAACCATATTTATAATCGCCGATATCTGGCAGTTGCTTCGCCATGTTGGTGTGTCCCTCCTTATATAACCTCGTTTTTAGGAACCTTTAACATTACTTATCTTCGTTTAAGCCCTTTTCTAACGCTTTCCACGCTAATGTTGCACATTTAATACGTGCCGGGAACTTGCATACGCCTTGTAATGCTTCAATATCTCCTAAATCAATGCTGTCATCATACTCTTTTCCTAGCATCATGTCAGAGAAAATTTTAGAAAGCTTAAGGGCCTCTTCAATTTTCTTTCCTTTTACTGCTTGTGTCATCATTGAAGCTGAAGACATTGAAATTGAACATCCTTCGCCTTCAAACTTCGCTTCTTGTACAATACCCTCTTCTACTTTCATCGTAAGTTGAATACGATCGCCGCAAGTTGGATTGTTCAAGTTAACGGTAACACTATCTTCTAACACGCCATGGTTACGAGGATTTTTATAATGATCCATAATAACTTGACGATATAACGTATCTAAATTATTAAATGACATTTGTGAAATACTCCTTTGTCTTGATTAGTGATTCAACAAATGTATCAATTTCTTCTTTTGTATTATATAAATAGAAGCTCGCACGTGCTGTAGAAGAAGCTTTTAGCCACTTCATAAGCGGTTGTGCACAGTGATGTCCTGCGCGAACCGCAATGCCTTCTACATCTAATACAGTTGCTACATCGTGAGGATGTACGTCTTCAATATTAAATGTAACTAGACCAGCGCGATGCTTTGGACCATAAATTGTAACGCCATCTACTTCTGATAGTCTCTCTAAAGCGTATTGCGCTAATTCATGTTCATGCTTTTCAATATTATGAAGACCGATTTCTTCTAGGAAATCAATTGCCGCACCAAGTCCGATTGCATTACCGATAATCGGTGTACCTGCTTCGAACTTCCACGGAAGCTCTTTCCAAGTAGACTCTTGTAAGTCTACGAAATCAATCATTTCACCACCAAATTCAATTGGTTCCATATTGTTTAGCAATTCTTTCTTACCATATAATACGCCGACACCTGTTGGTCCGCACATCTTATGAGCAGATAATGCGTAGAAATCACAGTTTAAATCTTGTACATCCACTTTCATATGAGGTGCACTTTGTGCTCCATCAACGATCATGATTGCACCGTTTTCATGTGCGATTGCTCCGATTTCTTTTACAGGGTTAATCGTTCCAAGTACGTTAGAAACGTGCATGATAGAAACGATTTTTGTATTCGGTGTAACTGTTTGACGAACATCTTCTAAAGAAATTGTACCGTCTAGTTGAAGCGGAAGGTATTTTAAAGTTGCACCAGTTTTCTTCGCAACTTGTTGCCACGGAATGATGTTACTATGGTGCTCCATGTAAGAGATGACGATTTCATCGCCTTCTTTTACATTATCAAGACCATAGCTAGCTGCTACTGTATTTAATGCAGTTGTCGTTCCGCGCGTGAAAATAATCTCTTCCATTGATTTCGCATTAATAAACTTGCGAACTTTCTCACGTGCACCTTCATACGCGTCGGTAGCTTTCGTACCGAGCGTATGAACACCGCGATGCACGTTAGAATTATATTCTTTATAATAACGTTCTAACGTTTCAATGACTTGAATTGGTTTTTGAGAAGTTGCTGCACTATCGAAATAAACAAGTTGTTTGCCGTTCACTTTTTGATCAAGAATTGGAAACTGTTTGCGTATTTCATGAATATTCATTAGCGAACTTTCCTTTCAATTACCTCAACAAGCTGTGCCTTTACTCCTTCAATTGGAAGCTCATTTACTACAGGTGCTAAGAATCCATGGATGACTAAACGTTCTGCTTCGCGTTTTGGAATCCCACGGCTCATCAAGTAGTATAATTGGTATGGATCTACGCGGCCTACTGAAGCTGCGTGACCTGCCATTACATCATCTTCGTCGATTAAAAGAATTGGGTTTGCATCACCGCGAGCTTTCTCATCTAACATAAGAACGCGAGAAGATTGTTGTGCATTTGATTTAGATGCACCGTGTTCAATCTTACCAATTCCGTTAAAGATAGATGTTGCACTATCTTTTTGTACACCGTGTTTTAAAATCCAACCTTCAGAGTGTTTACCGAAGTGAACAACTTTAGTTGTAAAGTTTTGTGTTTGGTTACCACGACCAATTGTTACTGTTTTTGTATCAGCATATGATCCGTCGCCCATTAAGTTCGTAACGTTCTCTGAGATTGTATTTCCGTCATTCATAAGGCCTAGAGCCCAATCAATGCGGCCGTCGCGTCCAACAATTCCGCGGCGGTTAACGTAAGTTGTTACGTCTTTTGCTAATAGATCAACCGCACCGAATTTCACTTGTGCGCCTTGTTCCACGATTACTTCTGCTACGATATTTGCAATACCTTTAGCATTTTCATTTGCAACGTAGTTTTCTACATATGTTACAGTACTGTTCGCATCAGCTACGAATAATACGTGGTTATATACGTTAGCTTCTTCGCCGTCTACTAAGAATACAGCTTGAAGTGGAGTTTCAAGAACAACGTTTTTCGGAACATATACGAATGCACCGCCGTTGATTAATGCAGCATGAAGTGCAGTTAGACGATGCTCGTCTACTTTCACGCCGTCTTTCATTAAGTACTTTTGTACTAATTCAGCATGCTCTGTTGCAGCTGTTACGATGTCTGTAAAAATAACACCTTTTTCTTTTGCTTCTTCTGCTAAAGAAACGAAAGCAGTTGTACCAGTACGTTGTACTAATACGCTGTTATTTTCATCGATTAAGTTTTTCACTGCTTCTGGAAGCTCTGTTAAAGAACTTACAGGCTCTTGCTTAGCAGCGTCGCCTTTTCCGATAAAGTCCCATTTTTCAATTTTCGTTTTATCAGGCGTTGGCATTGGAAGTTCAGTTGCTTGTGCAAGAGCTTGTAAGCGGAACTCAGTCAACCAAGCAGCTTCGTTTACTTCGCTTGCGCGCTGACGGATTGTTTCTTGATCGAAAGGTAATGTACCGATTGTCATGTTTATGCTCCTCTCTTACGCTTCTTGCTCTGCTGTTTCGTCTTCAATACCTAATTCTTTTTTAATCCAGTCGTAACCTTCAGCTTCTAGACGTTGTGCAAGCTCAGGGCCACCAGATTTAACGATACGACCGTTCATCATAACGTGAACGAAGTCTGGAGTGATGTAGTTTAATAAACGTTGGTAATGCGTAATCATTAGGCAGCCGAACTCTTCGCCGCGCATTTGGTTAATACCTTTAGATACAACTTTTAATGCATCGATATCAAGACCTGAGTCGATTTCATCTAAGATTGCGATTTTTGGCTCAATCATCATTAATTGAAGAATTTCGTTACGTTTTTTCTCTCCACCAGAGAAACCTTCGTTTAAGTAACGTTGTGCCATTTCTGGATCCATTTCTAGGAATTCCATGTTTTTATCTAAAGTACGGATAAATTTCATAAGAGAAATTTCATCGCCTTCTTCACGACGTGCATTAATTGCAGAACGTAAGAAGTCCGCGTTTGTTACTCCGCTAATTTCACTTGGATATTGCATTGCTAAGAATAGACCTGCTAGCGCACGCTCATCTACTTCCATTTCTAATACATCTTCACCGTCGATGATGATGCTACCTTCTGTTACTTCATACTTTGGGTGACCCATAATCGCAGAAGATAAAGTTGATTTACCTGTTCCGTTAGGTCCCATAATTGCGTGGATTTCTCCACCTTTTACTTCAAGGTTTACACCTTTTAAAATTTCTTTGCCATCGATTGATACGTGTAAGTCTTTAACCGTTAATGTAGAACCAGCCATCTCAATACCTCCATTAATCCTCTATATACATTTTAAAAATTACTAAAACGTTCATATTCTCATTTTATTCTCATTCTAATCTTATATCAAATAAAATGATATCGCAAACACTAAGAAAATGTAACAATTTTTTCACAAATGTATATAAGTATTTCCTTTACATCCTCTTATGATACACCTTTCTTCTTATATATATAAAGAAAAAAGGACTGGGTTATTCCCAGTCCTTCCCAGCACCTATTCATTTACTGGAAGTACAGCACCTTTATATTCTTTATTGATAAAGTCTTGAATTTCTTTTGAATGCAATACGTCTACTAACTCTTTAATTTCTTTTTTCTTCTCGTCACCTTTACGAACTGCGATAATATTTGCATAAGGAGAGTCTGATCCTTCAATTGCAATTGCATCCTTTGTTGGATTTAATTTCGCATCAATTGCGTAGTTTGAATTAATAAATAAAGCATCACCTTCATTGTTTTCGTACAGCTTGGGTGAAAGTCCAGGTTCTACATCTGTTTTAAACTTTAAATTTTTCGGATTTTCTACAACATCTTTTACTGTTGCTTTAACAACATCTACACCGTCTTTTAATTTAATAACGCCGCCTTTTTGTAACAATGCGAGCATACGGCCACGCTCCGCTACGTTATTACTCATAATAACTGTTCCGCCATCTGGAAGTTCTTTTAAGCTTTTATATTTCTTAGAATAAATGCCCATTGGCTCTAAATGAATTTTTCCTGCATTTACAATTTTGTATCCTTTTTCTTGAATCTCTTTATCTAAATAAGGGATATGTTGAAAATAATTTGCATCGATTTCTTTATCAGCTAATGCCTTATTTGGTAAAACATAATCCTGGAATTTTTTTATCTCTAACTTAATGCCCTTTTTCTCTAATATTGGCTGTGCCTTTTCTAAAATAACAGCGTGCGGTATATTAGAAGCGCCAACGACAAGCTTATTCTCATCTTTCCCCCCGCAAGCAGCTAATGTAAATACAGACAGTGCTGTAACAACTGACAATAGAATCTTTTTCATATGATGTCCCCTTCTCCCCTATAGTTATGTAGTAAAAAAAGGACCGGCATACACCAGCCCTTTTTCCGCAATTATTCTTTTACAGGAACAACTGCCCCTTTATATTCTTTAGTAATAAAGTCTTCAATTTCTTTAGAATGCAGTACTTCTATAAGAGCTTTAATCTCTTTTTTATCTTTATCGCCTTTACGAACAGCTACTACGTTTGCGTATGGAGAATCATTTCCTTCAATTGCAATCGCGTCTTTTTCTGGGTTTAATTTCGCATCAATTGCATAGTTAGAATTAATTAGAACCGCATCGCCTTCTTTATTGTTATACACTTGTGGCAATAAACCAGGCTCGATATCTGTTTTGAACTTTAAGTTTTTCGGATTATCCGCAATATCTTTTGGAGTTGCTTTAACTGGCTCTACTCCGTCTTTAATTTTTAAAATGCCTTCTTTTTGTAAAATTGCTAAACCACGACCATGATCAGTAACAGAATTACTCATAATAATTGTCGCCCCGTTTGGAAGTTCTTTTAAGCTCTTATATTTTTGAGAATACACACCAATCGGTTCTAAATGAATTTTTCCTGCTATTTCAAAATCATATTTCTTATCTTTAATCTCTTTTTCTAAATACGGAATGTGCTGGAAGTAGTTTGCATCTAATTCCTTATCCGCTAACGATTTATTCGGTAATACGTAGTCTTGGAATTTTTTAATTTCTAACTCAATTCCTTTTTTCTCAAGTAACGGTTTTGCCTTTTCTAAAATTTCAGCGTGCGGTACGTTAGAAGCACCAACAACAAGTTTCTTTTCATCTTTATCTTTCCCGCCACAAGCAGCTAACCCAAAAATTGAAGTTGAAATAAGTGCTGTAAGTAATAATTTTTTCATTTGAAATATCCCCCTGTTTTCATTATCTTTTATCTATTCGAGTCGTTAAACTATCACCAATCCACTGAATTAAAAATACAACGAGTAATACACAAATTGTCGCAACGATTGTTACATCGTTATTTCCACGCTGGAATCCCTCTAAGTAAGCAAGTGTTCCAAGACCACCAGCACCAACAACACCTGCCATTGCTGTATAGCCTACTAAAGCAATTGTCGTTACCGTAATACCAGATACTAAAGCTGGTAACGATTCTGGAATTAACACTTTCAAAATGATTGTGCTTGTTTTTGCTCCCATTGCTTTTGAAGCTTCAATTACACCTTTATCAATTTCACGAAGTGCGATTTCAACCATTCTCGCGTAAAATGGTGCCGCTCCAATAATTAAAGCTGGCAGCGCTGCACTCGCTCCGAGAATTGTTCCAAGAAGAATCTTTGTGAATGGGATTAATAAAATAATTAAAATGATGAACGGTATAGAACGGAAAATGTTTACGAACGCTCCAATCACCGTATTAATCGCTTTATTTTCCCATAAATTATCTTTCGCTGTCATAAAGAGTAATAATCCTAAAATAAGTCCTAAAACAAATGTGGCAAGCGCTGCGATTGCCGTCATATATAACGTTTCACCAGTTGCTTCTAACATTTGATTCCAATCAATATTTGCGATTAACTTATCCATGTGCAATCACCTCCAGCTCTACTTGATCTTGATGAATCCCTTCTATTGCTTGCTGGATCGCTGTTTCTTCACCATTTAAATGAACGACTAAACTTCCGTAAGATCCGTTATTCGTTTGCGCGATATTTCCTTGCAAAATGCTAACTTCTATATCACCGCGCTGCATTAACCTTTGAAGTACCGGTCTTTCTACCGCTTCACCGACAAACTGCAAACGAATTACTTTTCCATCTGGATACTTTTCTATTAAACTTTCAATCGTTTCATTCGTATCTTCAGAATCAGTTAACTGCTGTACAAATCGTTTTGTAATGTCTTGCTGTGGATTACGGAATACGTCAAGTACTGGACCCGTTTCTACGATTTTCCCTTTCTCCATTACAGCAACTCGATTACAAATTTTGCGAATAACGTGCATCTCATGCGTAATCAATACAATTGTTAAGCCGAGACGCTTATTAATATCTAACAATAAATCTAAAATTTGATCTGTCGTTTCCGGATCAAGAGCTGACGTTGCTTCATCACATAAAAGTACTTGTGGATTATTTGCTAACGCTCTTGCAATCCCGACGCGCTGCTTTTGTCCACCACTTAGCTGAGATGGGTACGCGTCTCCTCTTCCTTCTAATCCAACAAGATGAATTAACTCATCGACACGTTTTCTTCTCTCCGCCTTATCGACACCTGCAATTTCAAGTGGGAATGCGATATTTTCACGCACAGTTCGTGACCAAAGTAAGTTGAAATGCTGAAAAATCATTCCGATTTCTTGTCTTGCCTTACGAAGTTCATTTCCAGTAATCGCTGAAATCACACGATTCGCAATTGTAATTTGGCCAGAAGTTGGTTTCTCTAACTGATTAAACAATCTGATTAACGAACTTTTCCCAGCGCCACTATATCCAATAACACCAAATATTTCACCCTTATCTACTTTTAAGTTGGCGTTATCTACAGCAGTGACATCACCGCTTTTTGCCTTATATATTTTCTTTACATTTTCTAATAAGATCATGATGTTCACCCCTTTTTTAAATAAAAAGCGCAAGCGGCTCGCTTAGAACAAGAGGGCGTTGGAATCCCAGACGTAGAGGCGCTTTTTGCCTCATAGGAAGGGATGAAACGACCGACTGTTCTAGCCGCTGGAGCTAGATTTCATAAAACTTTGGATAGACTCCGCATTTTTTTATTTTTCATGCGTGTAGTCCATCGTTATAGCTCCTCTTATTATTTGAATGTCCTCCGCATTCAAACAACAAAAAACCTTTCCGCTTCTAGAGAAGCAGAAAGGTTTATATGCGTATATAACAACATTATCCCTCTCTCTCATCTCTCAAAGCATTTGCTTTGCAGGAATTGGCACCATTTCAACATAAGTTGACGGTTGCCGGGCTTCACAGGGCACAGTCCCTCCACCTCTCTTAATAAGAGAAATCAGATTAAATTTTCGTCTGATTTAAAATTTATGAAATTGTCTATATTTTATGAATTGAATTGTATCAATATCCACACGCTCTGTCAACAGAAATTTTCGTAAAAAAAGAAACTTCAGAATTTTAAGCACCGACTGACATCGGTTTACATATATGAAACATCGATTCAACTAATAACATCGTTCGATACGTTCCAGAATATTGTACCCGTCCATCACTCATTAAATTTTGCAACCTCATATTTCCAGTCACTAATTTTTGTACATCCTCTTCCTCTAAACAAACGATTTGTTCCGTTCCTCTCGCCTCTTTCAAAAGTTCTATATAATCTCTTGAAATTTGTAACGAACAGCATTCATCTCCAAAACGAAAATTAACAGTTCTTTCTCCTTGCCTTAAAAGCGGTTCTAAATGATATTGACCATTAGCGTAATTTACAAATGATTGAAGCAAAGAATATAATTTCATCCTAAACCACATCCCTCATATCACTTTCTATTACATACCATTCCCTCTTATTAAAGGACAATCCTGTTATTTTCGCTCGACAAATACTGTATCTATCACGCATGTCGACATATTTCCCAAGAAATATGTCGAGGCGGCAAAAACTTTGCCGCCTACTTTAATTCCGTATATAAATATTCAACCGAATGAAATGCATATATTTTCTTCATCAGTGTCCCATTTTCAAAAATAAGTAAACACGGTACACTTTCTATCCCATACTCTTTCGCTAAATGCGGGGCATAATTTAAATCTAACATTCCAATTTTCAAATCTTCAATCGTCATCTCAACGACCGTTAACATCTTCTTTGCCAATTGGCATGTTCCACACATTGGTGTATACACATATAACACTGTTTTTTCTTCATTTCCTATTAGGGCTGTAGCTTCGGCACCTGTCCAATCAATCACTTCTATCATTCCTTACCGTAAATATTCTGTATAAACGTCAATGTCTGCTCCCCATAATACATTTGCTAAATGTGAAGAAGGTGCAGTCGCCACCTCGCGATACGAGCGATCAATATAAATATGCTCTGCTTGCGGAAATTCTTTTCGGAATTGTTTCCTTAACTTTTCTCCTGCATCATCAGCATCCACTAGCACATATACGTCCTTATCAAAAAATTGATCAATGAGCTCATCCATTTTCGACAAACCAATTGTACCATTTGTACAAACAATTTCCACTGGTTCACGAATAATAGATTCAATCTTTCTTCTATCCGATTTACCTTCTACAATAATGACTTTTTCCACATAAATCATATGTCATCACCCGATCACCATATACTATACAACCTTTAACTTAGTATATAGTATATTCGTTATTTTCATGTTGTTTCCTGTTTATTTTTGCAAAAGAAAAGCGGAAGCGGCTCGCTCAGAACAAGAGGGCATTGGAACTCCTGAACTAGAGGCGCTCTTTGCCTCAAGTGAAGGAGTGAAATGACCGACTGTTCTAGCCGCTGGAGCTGGACAATAACGAAAAGCGGAACCGACTGTTTAGCCCTGTTGGCTAAGGTTCTTTCGTACAGAAGACGCTTTTTGTCTTCTCGTACGGAAGGTTCTTAGACATGAAGGGCTAGGAGGTGGAGCTAGACAATGAAAAGCGCAAGCGGCTCGCTCAGCATGAAGCCTCCATGAAAAAAGTTTTTCAAAAACGTTCTCCTACATAATAATTAATATATATGTTTTTAAATTCATTATGTACACAACATAAAAAAGGACAGCACAAAGGCTGTCCTTTTTCTTCGACTATAATTAGTCTTGGTTTGTCATTTCTGCATATTTTTCTGCAGTTAATAACTTCTCAACTTGGCTTGCATCAGAAAGTTCAACTTTAACCATCCATGCACCCTCGTATGGAGATTCGTTAACTAGTTCTGGTTGGTCACTTAATTCTTCGTTTACTGCTACAACTTTACCACTTACAGGTGCGTATAATTCAGAAACTGTTTTAACAGATTCTACGCTTCCGAATGGCTCGTCAGCTTGGATTGTTGCACCTACTTCAGGAAGTTCAACGAATACGATATCGCCTAACTCACCTTGCGCAAAATGAGTAATACCGATAACAACCGCATTACCTTCTGTTTTTACCCATTCGTGTTCTTCAGAGTAACGTAAATTATTTGGAATGCTCATGACTGTACCTCCAGTGAATGTATTAATTATGTAAAAATACCTTATTGGTACTTTTTCCACACACTTTCAAACTGCTCTTCGTTAAAACCAAGTGTTACACTCGTTCCATCTGTTACAATTGGACGTTTAATTAACATGCCATCAGATGCTAAAAGCTCATACATTTCGTCTTCGCTTGCATCCTTTAACTTATCTTTTAAACCAAGTTCGCGGTAACGCATTCCACTTGTATTAAAGAATTTTTTTAATGGTAATTCACTTTTCTCATGTAAATTACGTAAATCTTCTTTTGACGGTGGATTTTCAACAATATGAATCATCTCATATGCTACATCGTTTGCCTCAAACCATTTCTTTGCTTTTTGACATGTGCCACATTTTGGATATGAATAAAATGTTACTGTCATAAATTCACCTACTTTTTTACTAACCTTTACCTTTATCATATAGAAAACATTTTATTATTTCAAACGATTATTCGCTAAACTTTTACTTATTTCGTGATAATTTTTAATAATCCTGCTAATTTTTCTTATTTTTCCGCCATTTATTAAGAAAAAATAAATATATAATTTTTTTAAAATTTTTTCTCATCCCACGCCGAACATATATCTTAAACAAACGTTTGATTAATTTCATATTTTTCTACCTCAACCTTCGGAATACGTAGATTCTTTTATACCGAACATATACCTTAAACAAACGTTTGATTAATTTCATGTTTTTCTACCCCACCCTTTGGAATACATGAATTCTTCCATACCGAACATACCTCTTAAACAAACGTTTGATTAATTTCATGTTTTTCTATATCACCTTTGGAATACATGATTTTCTATACCGAACATATATCTTAAACAAACGTTTATCCCGTATTAACGGGCAGTAAGACTCCCACCTCGAAATTCGGCAAATGCGAGGAAGTTAGGTGGGAGATAACTTCCCGTAAAAGCCTGATTGGTGCGGGCTAATAATCAGTGGGGAATGGACAAAACCCCCACTGATTAAAGTTTCACTTTATTTAAAAAATAAGAAGTCCTTTTACAGGCTCCTTCATCATCGACTTAAATAGTCCGAAATGGTTTGAAATACTACTATATACATATTATGAATACTTTCTTCTGTATTTCCACCATTCGATAAACCTACTCCCCATTGTTGCCCTTCGCCACTTCCAATATTTGCAAAACCTTGCGCGTACATAGCATTTACATCTTTTGGTGCACTGTTATACTCTATATTTTTTGTAATAAAAGTCGAATATGATTTATCTTGTAAGCCAATAAAAAACACTGGTTTCTTTAACGATAAAAATAAATCTTTATACTGCTCTTTCGAAGCTTCTTGAAAGTGCTCTTTCATTATTAGAAAACCATCTACTGCTCCAGATTCCTTTTTCAGTTCTTCTAACTTCACTTTTTCAAACTTTATATTTCTAAACGTATCTTTCGGCTTTTCACCAACAACTCCAATTACGAGTGCTCTCCCGTTGTATTCTAATTTCTCTCCTTCTTTATCCTTTGCACACCCAGTACTCACTAGGCATAACAATATAAAAACTAAGAAATAAAATGAACGCTTCATATAGCACCCTCCCCCTCTTTTAAGTCAAGTGACAAAAATGTAAGGTGAATTCAAGAAAATGTAAGTAAAATCGATAGCCCAATTGGATTTTCTATATTATAATCAATTGAATTTATTTACATTACTAAAACATAGGAGATTATCATGAAGAAATTTAAACTTTCATCTCTTCTTCCGTTAAGTTATATACTTCTACTCGTACTCGTAAGTCCCCTTTACGATGTATTAAATAAATCTACTGTTCACGCAGTAGATGTCACAACTGTAGTAGATGATTGGATTCCATTTGTGAAAGCATTTATTATTCCTTACTTACTTTGGTTTCCATACTTATACGGTGCACTTATTTATTACTGTTTTGCTGATCGAAAGCAATATTATGTCACTTTAAGTAGTGTAATTCTTGGAAAACTTGCTTGTTTTTCGATTTATTTTTTTTGGCAGACAACTGTACCACGCCCAACCGTCGTTGGAACAGACGTATTTTCCGAACTAGTCCGCTATATTTATAGTATTGATCAACCAGTAAACTGTTTCCCAAGCATTCATGTCCTTACGACATTTGTAATTATGTTAGCTGCCTTTAAGCGTAGAGAACAGCATACTTTGGAATATTACATCCTTACTTTCTTCGGTACGCTTATTATTTTATCAACATTATTTACGAAGCAGCATGCATTTGTAGACGCCATTTCTGGAATGACGCTTGCAAGCGTACTTTACTTCGGCGTTCAGTTGTTATTAGCAAAAGAAACCGTACGTGTTCCAGTAAAACAAAATCAAAAAATGTAAAAAGCAGACTGTGGCTTCCAGTCTGCTTTTCTCTATATAAAAGGAGATTTTCAATTTAAGATTGCGGTACAGTCATATCACCAGAATGAATACGACCTGCTTTTTTAAGAGCAATGTACAGTATATAAGAAACAGCTACTGGAATGATGATATAAGTGATTACCATCGCTGGGACAACTTCCCACCCTTGGCTGGAAATTAAATTAATTGGTGCGATAAGAGAGCTTAATCCAAGACCTGCAATTTCTTTTCCTGCTTCCAGTTGGAAAATTAGTGCCGATACTGGGCCAACTATTGCACTGGCAACGACAGTTGGGACGAGAATCATTGGATTTTTAGTAATGTTCGGTAACTGCACTTTTGGAGTACAAAGTGCCTGGGCTAATATGCCACCTAAATTATTTTCTTTCGCTGAAATAACAGAGAATCCGATAAATTGAGCAACACATCCTGCAAGTGCTGCACCGCCTGCAACACCATCTAAGCTAAGCGCTATCGCTAACGCAGCTGATGAAGCTGGAGAGATAAGTAACAATCCCCAAACTACAGCAATCACAATAGAAGCGATAAACGGGCTACCAGCTGAACTATCTTTAATGAATGCTCCAACTGTATTTAAAACTGGGCTAATATTTTGAGCTAACCAAATACCGACTAAACCAGAACCTAATATTGCTGCAAATGGAACGAGCATCATATCTAAAGCAGTTTTTCCACTTAATCGTTTACCAATATAAACTGCTAAAGTCGCTGTTAATAATGCACCGATTGGTTCACCTGTTTTAATGATGAGACCAGCTTCAGTAATTGAAATGGAACCTGCTCCAATTGCTCCAGCTACCATTGCTGAGAAAATTACGAGTCCGTTTGCACCGAGCATAAAGGCAATCCCGGCTCCAATTGCTGGTGCCATAAGTGATTTTGCAACAACTCCGATTGTAATAAGTAATGGGATATCAACAATTCTTCCTATATTTTCGATCAGTAAACCAATTCCAAGGGATACGAAAATACCCTGTGCGATTCCGGCAGAAGCTTTAAACACACGAGACATTATATATTCCTTCATTTGTTTCACCTTCTCCTATAATTTAGTAACCAATTGTTTTCATATAATCGCGTAAAACATCGTTTGATTTTGCAAAGCGACTTTCTTCATCTTCTGATAAGTTTAGTTCTACCACTTCTCTTACACCGTCTCTAGTAATAATTGCTGGTACTCCTGTACAAATATCGTATTCGCCATATTCACCATCTAAAATAGCTGAAACAGCGATAACACGGTGATCATCATTGAAAATTGAGCGCGCAATATAAGCTAAAGAATTTCCGATTCCGTAATAAGTAGTTCCTTTGCGCTTATAAATTTCCCATCCAGCTTTTGCAGTCTTCTCAACAATTTCATCTAAATCTATTTCACCAAATTGGTCTTTTTTCTCTTCTAAAATTTGTAAAATCGGTTTTCCACCAACAGTTACGTGAGACCAAGCAACCATTTGAGAATCACCATGTTCTCCTAATGAATACCCATGAATACTACGAGGGTCTACATGTAACATTTCAGATAAAATTGTTCTTAAGCGAGAAGAATCTAGTGATGTACCTGTACCAATCACACGATTTCTAGGTAATCCAGATAGCTTCCACACTTGATATGTAATAATGTCAACTGGGTTCGATGCGAGTAAGAAAATGCCATCAAATCCACTTTCCATTACGCCGCCAACAACACCCTCCATAATCTTAGCGCTTGCTCCTAAAGTGTCTAAACGACTTTGTCCAGGCTTCGGCGCTGGTCCTGCTGTAATAATGACAATGTCCATATCTTTGCAGTCTTCATAACTTCCTGCATATACTTTTGTTCTTGTATTTGTAAAGTTAATGCAATGTGATAAATCCATCGCTTCTCCAACTGCACGTTCATGATTTATATCAATTAACAATAGCTCTTCGCAAATCCCTTGGTTTACAATGGAATACGCACAGCTTGATCCAACTAATCCAGTACCGATAATTGCAATTTTTCTTGTGTTTCTATTCATAGCAATCTCTCCTAATTGATCATGTAGTCTATTTCTTTCGTTCTTTACACCCCTAATTATAGAGGTTCTCACGATAGAAACCATGGATACTTTGTGAAATATCGAGCAAAGTTTTTGTCCTTTTTGTGAATTGTTATATTTAATTTTCGTCATATTTGTTACAACTGAAAAAATATTTATTATGTATTTATTGACATATACCAAACAAAAAAACGAGCGAATCCATTCGCTCGTTTTTTTCATCACACTATTCCGCACTTAATTGACTTTTCAATTGCTGCACAATCATTGGATTAGCAGGTGCTGCCGGCTTATAATAACTTTTTTGCTTTGCATATTCATACATATTACGTTGACGGGATTCATCTTGATTACGAATTTGAATTAACGTTTGATGTAACTGTTCATTATCAGACTGAGAAATATAATTTGCATAACTTGTTAAACTTGAATTTAACCCTGCTAAATAATCATTTACCATATCTTTTTCATTCATTTCTCTTTTCCCCCTATCCTAAAAAAGTCATTAATTGCTGTTTCGTATTTCGTGCATCTTGCGCATCCTTTTGTAGCATTTGTTTCAACTCTGGATCTGTACAAGCCTGTGCATACTGGTCCAATTTGTTAATAATCGTCGCATGTCCACCAATTAAATGACGTAAATTTTCTACTTCAAGCTCTGTTAAGTTTTGCATAAAATACTCCTACCTTTCTTTGTTCATTCACGATTTAGTATTTATTTCTTTTAGGATTATATGCACTAAAAAAACCTTAGAATCGCTTCTAAGGTTTCCTCTTATTCATACTCAAGCTGCAACACCTATAATTAACGAAAGAATTAAGAACACAACTACCACTTGTAATTTTGCCTCCAGCAAACCGCAGCCTACTATACAAAAAGCATGATCAGTAACAAATTCACGTTTTTTTGCTTCCTATTCAATCTCTCATTACATGTAATCCTTTAATAAACGTTTCCAATAATACATGTAAACTTGTATCTAAATCTAGCGGCAAACCAAATCCACCTTGCTGTTCAATCGACGCAAATCCATGACAAATACTTCTGAATCCACGTGTCGCATGAAGTGCATTCTCTCCTTCTAAGCCGTATTGTTGTAAAACATGAAGACAAAGCTTTACAATTCCGTCACCTGCTTTTCTTACTTCTTCATCTCGTAAAAAAGTTGCTTCATACAATCCAGAATGTTTGCGTACGAATGCTACATACGCTTCTCCTAAAGCATGAACTGCTTCATCCATACGTTTACCCTCAGCCGCTTCTTCCAGTCTGTTATGCAGCTGTTTTATTCCGTACATACCGAGATTTTTCCGTACATCTTGTAAACCTTTCACATGATTATATAGCGAGGGTGAACGTACCCCTAATGTTTGCGCTAATGAAGCTAACGTTACTTCTTGTATTCCATTTGTATCTGCAATCTCTGCCGCTGTTTCTACAATTTTCTGTAATGTAAGTCCGATTCTCGGTGACATAAATTAACCTTCTTTCCTACTTTCTATATTCCGCTTAGCTTCCTTAATAGCAAGTTTTATGACAGTGCCTGGATCCTTTATCATTTTCCCATGTCCTGCCGCAAGTAAGGAAGGCTCATATTCGCTTAGCTTCTCTGCACTTTGTAATGATATTTCTTTGCTCCACGTTGCCATTGCAGGAAACGGAAACCAAAATTTCATTTGCCCCGAAACAGCCATACCCCCTCTTGTTTGGAAGGCATCCCCGACAATAAGAGCTTTATTTCGTACATCAAGAAGCGACATGGATCCTGGCGTATGTCCCGGTGTCATAATCGCAAGAAGCGATCCAACTCGGTCGCCATCTTCCAATAAAACATCAGGTACCGTTTTTACCTTTTTAGGTACACCGCCTTTTATCGGTATATTTGGTTCATTCTTTTGTAACGACGTATCTCCTTCTAACAGCTTTGCGTCCCGCTTAGAAATATAGACTGGAACATTAGGAAGTACTTCCTTTAATGCGTCTAATGCACCAATATGATCATCATGCGCATGTGTTAATACAATCTTAGTAATGGGTTTCCCTATTTTCTCAGCCGCCTGTAAAATTCCTTTTGCGCTATATGGCAAAGCCGCATCAATTAAAGTTAAACCATCTTCTTCCTCGACAAAGTAACAATTCACAGGAAACACTCTTGGCAAAAATGACAATTGATATACCGTTTTTTCATGTATCACTCTCATATTTCCAGCTCCCTTTTCACGAAAACTAATACCATTAGTTTTATTATACTAATGGTATTAGTTTTTTGTCACTAAAAATTTCATTTTTACAAAAAAAAGAAAAGTAGCCGTTTATACGACTACTTTTCTTTACAGCTATTAAACTGTATAACGCTCATCTTCTAAAATTTTTGCAGCAATTTCACGCTTCTTCGGAATTACGTTAAGTGGTGTGTGGCGAGTTAATTTACGTAATGATGATAACATCATGCGCAGCATGTCGCCATTTTCAACTGCGATAAGTGTTTCTTTCGCATCTGCTTCGATTTCGTTGAATGCTTCTTGGCAGAATACTTCAGTGTATAACACTTTTTGTTTATTCTTTTCAAGACCAGTTGTTTTAATTGCTTTTTCTGTACGAAGAAGAGCTGATTCCATTGCGTAAAGATTGCTTACGATGTCAGCGATATTCACAAGAATTTCTTGCTCTTTATCTAATGCTTTACCGTATTTTTGAGCTGCTAATCCAGCTACCATTAAACCGATTTTCTTCGCGTTCTTTACTAAATATTTTTGAAGTGCTAATGGCTTATCGCCTACTTCTTCTGGCATCATCATCATTAACTCTTCTTGTAATTTTTGTGCTTTTTGTAGTAATGGTAATTCACCTTTCATCGCTTTACGTAAGAACGTACCTGGTACGATTAGGCGGTTAATTTCGTTCGTTCCTTCGAAAATACGGTTAATACGAGAATCGCGGTACATTCTTTCAATCTCGTACTCTGCCATAAATCCGTAACCACCGTGAATTTGAACACCTTCATCTACTGTATAATCTAACACTTCAGAACCGAATACTTTATTTAAAGAGCACTCGATTGCATATTCAGCGATAGAAGCTGCTACTGCTTTACCGTCTTTTACTTCTTCTTCAGATAATGTGCTCATGCGACTTTCGAATAAACCTACTGTACGATATACAGAGCTTTCAGCTGCATATGTTTTCGCTGCCATATTCGCAAGTTTCTCTTGAATTAATGGGAAGCGAGCGATTGGTTGTTTGAATTGTTGACGTTGATTTGCATATTGTGCTGAAATTTCTACTGCACGTTTCGCAGATCCAACTGTACCAACACCTAATTTATAACGACCGATATTTAAAATGTTGAACGCGATAATATGGCCTTTACCGATTTCACCAAGTAGGTTTTCTTTCGGTACTAACGCATCTTCTAAAATTAACGTACGAGTTGAAGAACATTTAATACCCATTTTCTTCTCTTCAGGGCTTGTAGATACACCAGCATAGTCTTTCTCTACGATAAATGCTGAGAAGTGCTCACCGTCTATTTTTGCATATACGATAAATACGTCAGCAAATGCAGAGTTTGTAATCCATTGTTTTTCACCATTTAATACGTAATGCGTACCTTCTGCATTTAAACGTGCAGTTGTTTTTGCACCTAATGCGTCAGATCCTGAACCTGGCTCAGTTAATGCGTATGCCGCTAATTTTTCACCAGTTGCAAGTAGTGGTAAATATTTTTTCTTTTGCTCTTCGTTACCGAATAATACGATTGGTAACGATCCGATACCAACGTGAGCACCGTGAGTGATTGCAAAACCACCAGCGCGCGAGAATTTCTCTGCGATTAACGCTGAGCTTACTTTATCAAGACCAATTCCGCCGTACTCTTCTGGTACGTCAGCGCCTAGTAAACCAAGTTCACCAGCTTCTTTTAAAAGACGCACAGAACGATCAAACTCGTGTTGTTCTAAATATTCAAGCTCCGGAAGAACTTCATTTACGATAAAGTCCTCTGTCGTTTTTGCAATCATTTTATGCTCAGATGAAAAATCTTCTGGCGTAAACACTTGATCAATTGTAATTTCCTCTACTAAAAAGCTACCGCCTTTAACCGCATTTCCTACTGTTTTTTCCATAAAAATTTCCTCCTTCATATTTTCATAAGCCGCTTTTCTCATTTTGAAAGAAGCTGGCTCTCATTTTTTTATAAACCTTTGTTGCTTCCATTCTTTGCTTTAGCGCCCTCACATTCTGAGCGAGCCGCTTCCACTTTTTTTATAGTAATTCAAACACTCCCGCTGCTCCCATTCCGCCGCCGATACACATTGTTACGATACCGAATTGTTGGTTGCGACGTTTCATTTCGTGAATAAGAGATAGTGTTAGTTTTGCTCCTGTACAGCCAAGTGGATGTCCAAGTGCGATTGCACCGCCGTTTACGTTTACTTTTTCTTCATCTAGACCAAGTTCACGAATAACTTGGATAGATTGAGAAGCGAATGCTTCATTTAGTTCAAATAGACCGATATCAGATAGCAATAAACCAGCTAATTTTAACGCTTTCGGAATTGCAGCAATTGGGCCGATTCCCATTACTTCTGGTGGTACTCCAGCTACTGCGAATGAACGGAATTTTGCAAGTGGCTTCATGCCATCGCTCACTGCTTTTTCACGATCCATTAATAGTACAGATGCTGCACCGTCACTCATTTGTGAAGAGTTACCAGCCGTTACAGAACCGCGAACGTTAAATGCTGGACGTAATTTACCTAAAATGTCTAGCGTCGTCTCTGCTCTTACACCTTCGTCTTGTGCGAAAATGATTGTTTCTTCTTGCAGTTTGTTGTTTGATCCAACCGAGCGTAACGTCACATCTACAGATACTGTTTCATCCGCAAAGTTCCCTGCAGCTAATGCTTTCGCAGCACGTTGATGACTTCTTACTGCAAATGCATCTTGTTCTTCACGAGAAATTCCATATTTCACAGCAACTTGCTCTGCTGTATGCCCCATACCCATATAATATTCTGGTGCTGCTTCTACAAGGCGACTATTCGGACGAACAACGTGTCCCATCATTGGAACTAAACTCATTGATTCCGCTCCGCCTGATAATACAGCTTCAGAGTGACCAAGCATAATGCGCTCTGCTCCGTAAGCGATACTTTGTAAACCTGAAGAACAGTAACGGTTAATTGTAATAGCTGGAACATCGTAAGAAAGTCCTGCTAGCCCGCCGATATTACGAGCCATATTTAAACCTTGCTCTGCTTCTGGCATCGCACAACCGAAAATTAAATCATCGATTGGTCCTTCATAATTCGCACGCTTTAACGTTTCTTTTACTACTAACGCCCCTAGATCGTCAGGACGAACTGTTTTTAATGAACCCCTCTTTGCTTTTCCAATTGGTGTTCTTGCTCCCGCAACAATGACAGCTTCTCTCATGAACGATATCTCCCCTCGTTATTAGTTACGTAATGGTTTTCCTTTTACAAGCATGTGCTGCATTCTTGCTTGTGATTTCATCTCACTTACTAAGCTAATAAATGCTTCACGTTCTACATCTAATAAATACTGCTCATCAACTTCTGTTCCGTACGGCACTTTTCCGCCCGCAATGACATATGCCAGTTTCTTCGCAATGTGCAGATCATGTTCAGAAATGTAACCTGATAAATGCATTGCCTCTGCACCAAGTACAAGCGCTGCATATCCTGTCTCACCAACAACTGGTATCTTTTTGCGGATAGGTGCTTTATAACCTGCTTCATATAAAGAAAGTGCTTTTTGTTTCGCATCATATAGTAAGTGATCACCATTCACACTAATACCGTCTTTATCGCCTAAGAAGTTGTTCGATACAGCTTCTTGTGCTGATGTAGAAACTTTCGCCATCGCTACAGATTCGAATACTTTATTCGCAACTTTTTGTAAGTCAAATTCTACACCGTTTGCCATTTTGTTTAAGTGTTTAATGTATAACTCTTTGTTACCGCCTCCGCCAGGGATTAAGCCAACACCTACTTCTACTAAGCCCATATATGTTTCGCTAGAAGCTTGAATGCTCGCTGCTGGTAAACAAACTTCTGTACCGCCGCCAAGCGTCATACCATATGGCGCCGCTACAACTGGCTTAGAGGAGTACTTAATTTTCGTCATTGCATCTTGGAAGTTTTTCACAACCCACTCAATTTCAAAGTAGTTGTCATCTTGTGCTTCCATTAAGATCATTGCAAGGTTCGCACCAACGCAGAAGTTCTTCGATTGGTTTCCGATAACAAGACCTTTATAATTTTTCTCTACTTCATCAACAGCGTAGTTAATCATTTGCGTAATATCCATACCGATTGCATTGCTCTTCGAATGGAATTCTAAGCAAAGGATACCATCGCCTAAATCAATTAAGCTCGCTCCGCTATTTTTCTTTAACACACCGTTTTTCTCTTTTAACTGCTTAAGAGAAATTGCTTTTTTGTTACGTTCGATTAGCTTATATTCACCATTGTCGTAATAGTAGCTATCGCCGTTATCATGTTTATAGAAAGTAGTGAAACCTTTCTCTACCATTTCTTTCACCCAAGTAGGAACAACTGCGCCGTTTTCTTCCATCTTTTGAACAGACTTTTCAACGCCGATTGCATCCCAAATTTCGAATGGTCCTTGCTCCCATCCGAAGCCCCATTTCATCGCTTGGTCAATTGCAACGATATCGTCAGCAATTTCTTTATGAAGTTTTGCAGAGTATAAAAGAGTTGGTGTAATGATGTTCCATAACAACTCTCCTGCGCGGTCTTTCGCGTATACAAGCGCTTTCAATTTATTCGCTAATCCTTTTTCTTGCTTACTTAACTCGATAGATGCAGCTTTTAATTTTTTACGCGCTCCATATTCCATCGTTTCTGGATTTAATTCTAAAATTTCTTTTCCTTGTTTTAAGAAGAATCCTTGACCTGTTTTGCTTCCAAGCCACTTTTTATCAAGCATGTCATGCATAAAAGCAGGTACTTTAAATACATCACGCTCTTCTTCTTGTACATTTTCATATACGTTATTTGCAACGTGTACAAATGTATCTAAACCAACAACATCTAATGTACGGAACGTTGCGCTCTTCGGACGACCAATTAATGGACCTGTTACAGAGTCAACTTCTCCAATGCTATAGCCACGCTTAATCATTTCTTGAAGCGTTACAAGCAATCCATACGTACCGATGCGGTTTCCAATAAAGTTTGGTGTGTCTTTTGCGATAACAACGCCTTTTCCAAGAACGTCTTCGCCAAATAGTTTCATGAAGCTTAATACTTGTGGATCAGTTTCTTTCGTCGGTATTACCTCTAGAAGTTTTAAATATCGTGGTGGGTTAAAAAAGTGTGTTCCTAAGAAGTGTTTCTGGAAGTCGTCTGAACGACCCTCTGCCATTTTTTCAACGGAAATGCCTGATGTATTTGAGCTCACAATTGAGCCTGGTTTACGAACAGCATCTACTTTTTCAAATAGTTTCTTCTTTATATCTAAGTTTTCAACTACTACTTCAATAATCCAATCTACATCAGCTAGACGCTCAAGATCATCTTCTAAGTTACCTGCTTCAATCAGTGCTAAATTTCCTTTCACTGTCAGAGGAGCTGGTTTTTGCTTTAATAGTTTTTGCACAGCCGTATTACTAAAACGATTTCTCACACTTTTATGTTCTAATGTAAGTCCCTTCGCCTCTTCTTCTTTCGTAAGCGCAGGTGGTACAATATCAAGCAATAATGTCGGAATACCAATATTAGCTAAGTGTGCCGCAATCCCTGAACCCATTACGCCTGAACCTAGAACAGCAGCCTTTTTAATTTGGAACATCCATTTCTCCCCCTATTCTTGAATGAATGCTCATTCAATTTTTCGACATAAGTCGCAATCAATGAGTGAGCCTCTACTAATAAATATATGATACAGTTTGAATTTTCGCAATATATTTATTGATAAAATTTTCTGAAATAAATATATTTCTTTCATTTGGCTATGCTATACATGTGTATTTTCTTCATCAAAATGCACTTTTCCTTTTTATAATCTGACGAAACTGGAGGAATATATATGGCAAAACTTAAGAAGAACCCTTCAAAAGCTGGAATTAGCGCAGCAAGTGTAACTGGAAATGCAGGTCCGCATAATCACGGTGTTGAAAAAGGGCGTCAAAGTAATAACCAACAATATAAGAAGCATAATATGGGCGAAAAATAACGCTATATTTTTGGGCAGAGGACGTGGCATAATGATTAATGGCTGCTTTTTCTGCCCAATTTATTTGTACATATGGAAAACAAAAGAGGGAACGACGATGAAACGAACAATAATTATGATTGTAATGATTGCCACACTATTTACAGGGATGATTTTCTTCTCTTATGCACAAAGGCAACAAGTTGTAAGAGCAGATCAGCCTAACATTACTGGGCAATACGGGATTACAATCGATGCAGACACAGGTGAAATTTTGTATGGAAAACGGGAAGATGAACGCTCTTATCCGGCTAGTATAGGGAAAATGATGACTACCTTACTCTTACTAGAAAATGTGAAAGAAGATGAAGAAATTACGGTTACAGAGAATGCGATTAAAACGGAAAGTCAAAGTAAGAAGATTAAGCTTCGCGCGGGTGAAAAATTAAAACGTGATGAGGCATTAAAACTTATGCTTATTATTAGTGCAGACCCAATCGCTGAGTCAATTGCAGAACATATCGCAGGATCAAAAAATGAGTTTGTGAAAATGATGAACGCTAGGGCGAAGGAACTTGGGACAAAACATGCGACTTTCAAAAACGCAAGCGGTGCTGATGCACTTGGAAATAAAGTATCACCATATGACATTGCTATTATTACGAAAGAAGCCTTGAAGTATCCGATCGTTTTAGAATATATGAATTCAATACATACAACACTACATACTTCAGAGCGTTCTCCGAAAATCGCAAACTATGGACGGGAAGAACTATATGATGATTCATATGCGATTGGAAGTAAAAGCGGTTTATCAGCACTCGGAAAATACACAGTCGTAACAGTTGATGAAAAAGACGGTAAACGCGTCATTAACGTCGTGTTATCTTCTACTCGTACGCAGCTATATCCTGATACAAAGAAAATGGCGCACTACGCATTTCAGCAATTAAAATAACCAAGGAGTATTTTCTCCTTGGTTATTTTTTGATCATACCTTTTAATACGAACGCAACGTTTGCTGGACGTTCTGCTAGACGGCGCATGAAATAGCCATACCAGTCGTTTCCATAAGGCACGTAAACGCGCATTTTGTAACCTTCTTTTACTAGCTCAAGTTGACGCTCTGTACGAATACCAAATAACATTTGGAATTCAAATTGATCCCTTGGAATGTTGTGTTCTTCCGCAAGTTTTTTCGTATATTCAATAATCGCTTCGTCATGCGAAGCAATTGCAGTGTAATTTCCATTTAATAAGTGCATTTTAATAATTTTTTTATAATTGTCATCTACATCTTTCTTTTCCGGGAACGCTACTTCTTCAGGTTCTTTATAGGCCCCTTTTACAAGACGTAAATTAGGATTATAAGCGTTTAAATCTTCAATATCTTTTTCTGTACGATATAAATAAGCTTGAATAACAGTACCAATATTATCGTATTCAGATTTTAATTGTTTAAAGATATCAATTGTTTTTCCGCAGCGCGTATAGTCTTCCATATCAATTGTAATAAACACACCATTTTCTTTTGCAGCTTCTAAAATACGGCGCATATTGTTCATTACGATTTCGTCAGAAATATCTAATCCCATAGAAGTCATTTTTAAAGAAAGCTGTGAATTAAGACCTTCTCTTCCAATTGCACGAATCGCTTCAATCGATTCGCTAGCCATTTCATTTGCTTCCGCTTCGTTATCAACGAATTCACCTAAATAATCGATTGTTACACAAAGACCTTGCTTATTTAATGCTTTAATTGCAGCTGTCGCTAATTCAATCGTTTCCCCTGCGACGAAGCGACCTGCACCAAAGCGTAAACCGTACTTTTTAGCCAGTTTTGTTAGCGCTTTATTTTTAGATAAGAAAAGAAACGAATTTCGCATTAATTGTTCCATGTAATTCACCCCTACGACTATAATTTATCTGTTTTTTACCCCTCTTCAAAATTATATCACTGTTTAAAATTATTTGATACAAATAATTATTTAGATAATTTATAAAATACTATCAAAACATTTAAAACTCTATATTCTCGTTTATAAATATAAAGAAAATATTTTTCGACATTCAGAAAAAACGGGTTTACTAGGGAAAAAATGAGCATGCCGAAAATATTCGACATGCTCACAAAACCATTTATATTTCATGTAAATTATATAAGGATATTAATAACAAAAACTTGAGGTAACATTATCTCAAGCCTTCTTACTTCTCATTTCGCTTCTCATCATTCAGCTTTTTAATATTCGTAATTAACTGTACCATCTCTTCTTTTGCATCTGGATACGTCTCATTCCAATGTTTCACTAAAGCTGGCATCGTCTTAGCCATATAAGAATAAAGTGCCCATTTCTGTACCTGCTCTTTTCGCTCTTCGTTGCTCTCTCCAAGTAATAGTTCCGTGTATTTCTCTAGCAAGCCATCAAACTGCTCATTAAACTTTTCACTCATCTTATTTTCCTCCTATATGAAAAAAGCAGCGAAGATCGCTGCTTTTTCTTATAATTTTGATCGAACAGAGTTTAATTTCTTCTCCATCGTACTTACTTTATCACGGCGATCATCGATACGAATTGTTGTCGCAACGCGCTGTGCACCTTTCGTGTATGGAACTTCATGCATTTGTTGAATGACTTCTAAAATGACAGGAAGATCTCCTTCAATTACTGTATTCATCGGTGTTAATTGATACTTCACGCGATCAGCATTTTTCTCTAGTACCTTTTGTACTTCTGCTACATATTCACTAACACTTGGATTACCTGTTCCTACTGGAATAATCGATACATCAACAATTGCCATAATAATCTTCCTCCTATTACTGCTTCTTATATATCCATTGTCTATTTTACCGAAATTCTCATCATTTTACTAATACGTTACTCTTCTACTTTAAACTGCTCAACCAATCTTTCTAAGTCCTGCATATTCTCTGTCAAACTTTCCATCGTATGAGCTACTTTTTCTAAATGATTCACTTGTGACTCAGTTGCTGCATTTACCTCTTCAGAAACAGCTGCACTCTCTTGACTCGTGCTAGCAATTGTTTGCATAACTTCTGTAATTTCTTCTTGCTCGTGACCTATGTTATTTACCTCTTCTACAATTTTTTCAACTGAGGTACTAATAGTATTTACAACTGACATAATTGTGCGGAATTCTGTCTCCGCCTCTGTCGTAACTTTATTTTGTATATCCGCAATGTCTTTCAATTTACTTACAACTTCTACAACTCGTTTTACTTCTAACTGCACATCGCTAATCATTATTGTAATCTCACCCGTTGCCTCTTTTGATTGTTCAGCTAATTTCCGAACCTCTTCAGCAACAACAGCAAAGCCCTTACCTTGCTCACCTGCACGTGCTGCTTCAATTGAAGCGTTTAAAACCAGTAAATTCGTTTGATCCGAAAGACCTTTTATAAGTTCTACCACATTTTGAATCGATCCAACCCTTTGCTCTAACTTACCGGACGCTTCTTCCGTATGAACAACGATAGAAGATGATTGTTCTCTTGTACGAACTAAATTACGCATCGTATTTAATCCTTGCTTAGATGCCTCTTCAGCTTTGCCAGCCACTCCTTTTATTTCACCAACGGAGTTATTCATTTGTTCCACTGACTGCGCCATATTCTCGAGCTGTTCTGAAACTTCATCTACACTATTAGCAAGAGTAGACGCGCCTCCGCTCACATCATCCATTGCACCTGATACTTCTCTACTAGCTGCTACAGTTTCATTCGTTAAATAATGCAGATTGTGAGTCGATTTCTGTACTGTCGATACACTATTTTTAATTTTACTTACCATTTCATTCATTTGCTCAACCATATCATTAAAGTGAGTCGTAAGCATACCAACCTCATCTTTACTTGTCACCTTCATTTGTAGTGTTAAATCACCTTCCGCTACTTTTTGAACGTGATTTGTTAATAGTTGTAATGGTCTTGCTAATCTTCTTGAGAATAAATATGATGCTACTATTCCAACTAATAAACTAATACACGCCATTATAATAACTGTATTTCTCGTACTACTTAACAATCCATCAATCGTTTGTTTCGGATAAAAGATTCCTATCTTCCATTTCATCGCATCAAATGACTGACTATAAACAACTACATCTTCACCTTTTAATGTAGTGACATCATATTTTGTTACCTCTTTATTTAAACTCTTCATAAGTGGCTCTTTAGAAACATCTTTCCCTACTTTTTCTGGATAAACAAGAGCCATATTTTTATCATTTATAATAAACATTTCTCCGTCATTATTGTATTGAATATTGTGAAGCAATTTCTGAATTGTTCCGAGCGATACATCCATCGCAACAACGCCTAATACAGATCCATCTTGAGCTGTAATTGCTTTAGAAACCCCTACACTTAACTTTCCTGTCGCAATTTCATAAGAAGGTTGTCCCCAATGAACCCTTTTCACATCAGCCTCTGAATCTTTATACCACGTTCTTGTCGTTGGATCATATCCTTCTGGCACTTGCCCACCTTCAGCAAGATTGGCACTTAATGTTTTTTTATCTTTCGTACCAATATATAAATCTAAAATACCGGGATGATTCTTTTTATACTCTGCAAACTCTTTCGTTAAAAACGCTTCCTCTTCTGGAGTAACCCCATCTTGAATCATATTACGAATCATCTCACTGTTCGCATAATACCCCATATCTTCATCAGTTCTTTGAACAAATGTCGTAAGTTGCTCTGTCACAAGGTCCATCGTATTTTGAGAATACTGGTCTAAGGAACGCACTTCCTTTTCTTTCTGTAATTGATACATAGCTGTACCTAATATTACGAACATCATAGAAATAAGTACCGAAAATACTACTGTAATTTTTAAACGTAAACTTCTCAACATCTTCCCTCAAGCATCCCCTTCTCGATGAAATTTAATCATACTAATCACTATATTAAGTATAATGGATAAATCAGAAAGCTCAATCTATATAGTTTAAAAACTTGAAATTTATTCTCATTTCAATCAACTTACTTGTTATCTCAACACTTGTGTAAAAACAAATAGTTCATTATCCTTAACATATAATCTCATTCGTTCGGAGGGAACTATGCTACAAAAATTCGGTTTCTCACAATATGAAAGCCAAGCTTATGAAGTTGTCGTATCAAGCAATGACCCATTAGATGCAACAACTATCGTTAAACATTCAGGTGTTCCAAAAGCAAAAATATACGAAGTGTTAGCACGACTCATTGATAAAGGGATGGTAATGGATTCTGTTTCTGAAAAGAAAAAATTGTATACAGCATTACCACTCAAGCTAGCAATTGAAAAGTTAACGACAGAATTCCAATCTAATATTAAAGAACTTGAAAATAATATTTCTAAAAAATCATTTACAGATGACCGCGTTTGGAGTTTAAAAATGCAGTCTTCTATTAAAGTACAAAGTAGGCAACTTGTAGAAGATGCGAAAGAATCCATACGCATCTCCGCATGGAACGATACCCTTTTAGAATATCTTCCTTTACTAGAACAAAAAGCAAAACAAGGCGTCCAAGTCGAGTCCCTCATAGTTGGAAAAGTGGAAACTGACTTAGAAAACATGCATTTTTTAATCCCAGCTCAAGAACCTAACGCATTAGAGCGTTATTTACTACTCATCGTTGACGATAGTGAAATTTTATTTGCTGGTGTAGAGCAAGAATCATGGCAAGCGATGAAAACAATGTCACAACCTTTCGTGAAGTTCTTTACGGAGTTCTTCTATCATGACGTTGCACTTGCGAAGATTACAGAGAAGCACCATGATCTCTTTATGCAGGATGAGGAAATTAAGGAATTGTTGATGAAGTTGAGATATTAACAAATCCCAAAATCGATTCTACCATTTGAATAGATAATATAATTTTTTATACAAAAAAAGCTGTACCAAACGGAGTTTTACATACTCATTTGGTACAGCTCTTTTTTACGCTTTCGCTAATTCAATTTTATTTAGTTGGTTTTTCGGATGGTTTTGATTTGTAAATACAGAGCGTTCATTTTACGATTTTTTTTGCTCCTTTATCTCCATCAAAAGCTCAATAATCTTCTCATTTTGCTCTACTTGTTTCTCAGAATTTTGATAGATGAAACGAATCCATCTAAATACAAAAATAATAAGAAATAATGGGACTAAAGAAATTAGAAAACCAATAATTGAAAAATTAGACTCCATATACTATCACCTCGCTATATACTCCCTTCTCCATTTCTCTACTAACCCCTGCAATGTTTTACACAAAAAAGAACCTATCAAATGATAGATTCTTCTTTCGTAAGCTGATTCGAGCGTCCTCTCGTAATAGAGAAAACCGCACAAAGCAGTGCCAATATAATGAAAACGCCGCCTACCCAAGCGTTATATACAACAGATGATTTCTCAATAACAACTCCGCCCACTGTTGAGCCAAGTGCAATTCCTAAATGAAGTGCAGAGTTATTTAAACCTTGCTGAATACCAGCTGATTCTGGCGCAATTTCAATTAAATAGTTTTGCTGTGCTGGCGAAATTGCCCAGCTCAGCATACTCCAAAGCCCCATCATAATAATGAAAAGCGGGAATGAGAATGTCATCATCGGCAACATAAAGATTGCACATGCAAATACGATAATGATGGAAATAATACTTTTCTTCGATCCCCATTTATCAGCAAGCAAGCCGCCAAGGCCACCTCCAAGTACCGCTGCAATTCCGAAAATGAAGTAAAACACACTAATCCAATTTGCTTCAACATGCATCACATCTTTTAAAAACGGTGTTAAATATGCGTATAGCGTTAAATGACCTGTTAAAAATAAAAATGATGTTAACTGTGCGCTTACAATTTTTTTATCCTTTAACGTAGCAATTTGTTCTCTTATTGATAATACCGATGTCGCTGGTACTTTCGTTAAGAACAACGAAATACAAGCAATCGCCATAACCGTTAATATTGAAATTAATACAAATGGTGCACGCCATCCATATGCATTTCCGAGCACAAGACCGAGCGGTACTCCAAGTACGAGTGATCCACTAATACCCATAAAAATGATTCCAATTGCACGCGCACGAAAATGCGGCTCTACTACACTAGAAGCAAGTGTAACCGATAGTGCAATAATAAGCGATCCACTCGCTGCACAAATTACTCTCGAGAACATTAACATCCCGTAATTCACACTAAATGCCGAAATGATATTTCCAATTAAGAAAATTGATAATGCCACAACATACAATTTCTTTCTTTCAAACTTGCCTGTTAATGCTAATAAAACTGGCCCTGATAGAGCGAATACTACTGAAAATATTGTAATAAGCTGACCAGCTGCACTAATCGACACACCTAAATCATTGGCAACTAAATCAAGCGTTCCTCCTATAATTAGCTCAACCGTTCCGACTACGAAAGCCGCAATAGCTAAAATATATACACGAAAATTCAAGTCTTCTCCCACACTTTCTCTTTTGGTTACTACCATTATAGTAACCAAAAGAGAAAGTGGACGCAAGTACAATTTTTTTACAGCGAAAAAAGCAGGCGTATTATACGCCTGCCCTTCAATCATTAAACTCCAGTTTCTTTCTTCTTATTTAAGTACCAATACACCGGAAGTCCAGTAAATACCATTCCAATTGATAAGAAACAACTTACCGGATCGTTAATAATCGCACTTCCAAGTACAAACAATGACCCTAAAATCGCAACGATTGGTACAATCGGGAATAACGGTACACTATATGCACGCTCTTTATCCTTGTTACGTCTTCGTAAAATGAAGACACCAATAAACGTCATTACGTAGAAAATATAAATAATGAATACGGAAATCTCAGATAGCTTATTCGGATCACTAATAAGCATTAAAATAATTCCTAAAATGATTTCAACAGTAATCGCATTTGCTGGTGTTTTAAATCTCGAATTTTCTTTTGCAATAAACTTAGAAAACGGAAGGTGTCCACGCTCTGCCATCGACATCGGAATACGTGGGAACGTTAAAATCTTTCCATTTAAACAACCGAAAATAGAAATGATAATACCGATACTAATAATTTTCCCGCCATATTCTCCAAGTAACATACCCGCAGCTGTCGCTGTTGCATTTTCTCCAAGGTCTACAATTTTCGCTGCTGGTAATACATTTAATAACGCTAAGTTAATTAACACGTAAGCAGCTGTTACAATTAAAATCCCAACTGTCATTGCCTTCGGTAATAACTTTGTTGGGTTCTTCATTTCTCCGCCAATAGAAGCAAGCAAAATCCAGCCATCATAGGCAAATAAAGTTGCTAAAATTGCCATCCCGATACTTTGATTTTCTGATATCGGTACAACTACGTTGAAGATATCACTATTCCCTTTCCAAAACCCTAGCACAACAATTAATATAATTGGAATCATCTTCCCAACTGTCGTAACCGTTTGGACGATGCCCCCATATTTTGTTCCCAAACTATTTATAACGCCTAGGAACACAACTGTTCCAATTGCGATTGGTAAATTCCAGACTTTATCTAAATAGAAAAAATTGATCATTAAAGAACTAAAATACAAACCTAACGTTCCAATAATAGCTGGTCCATAAACAATTGTTTGCATCCAGCCAGATAAATACCCCCAAAAACTTCCGTAAATCTCCTCTAAATACGTATACAACCCACCATTTTTCGGAATTTGCGCTCCAATTTCGGCTACTGTTAAACCACTTGCTAACGTCAACAGACCACCAATTACCCAAGCAAGAATAGCCATATTAGAACTCCCTGAGTAATCTAATACGCTCCCTGGTTTCATAAACACACCAGACCCAATAATAGTTCCTACTACGATAGAAAGTGCTACTGTTAAACCAATTTTGTTTTTCTCATCATGATGCATGCTGCGTATCCTCCTTCCAATTCTAGTGTGATGCAAAAATGAAATAAAAAAACACTCCTCCCTAAAAAAGGGACGAGTGTTGTATTCGTGGTTCCACCCTTGTTTCAATTAGTAAAGTGACACACTTCACCAATTTCTCAAGTCTAAATAACGGTTTTTGCCGGCATGCAATTACTAGATATCCGTTCACTGCTGCAGTTCAGAGGTGGTAATCGATTTTCCCGTATTAGGAAGCTCACAGCCAAAGGCCTCCCTCTCTGATAATCGTAAAAAACTGATCATATCCTCATCATCACTTCTTGATGTCGAATTTTGTAGTTGTTTCCCATTATATTGAATTGTTATAAAAAATCAATATATTTTTTATATAACATAAGAAACATTTCTCTTCTTATATTATAACAGAAGTTCCGACACTTCTCTAATTCCCTAAAAATGGTACAATCCATGTAGGAGGTGTACTAATAATGATTGCTATTTTTTGTATCATCGCTACGGTTCTTTCTTTTATATTCGCTATCATGTATCGATATAAGTATCCTGGTTATAGCATTTTAGCGGTAGCTATTATACCAGCTGCTTCCTTCTACGTATTAGGTAAATACCAATATACTGAAGTGTTTATCGGTTTTGCAATCTTCTACTGCATCTTTGGATACATACTAACAATGAAAAGAATTTCAATGAATCATTAAAAGGGACCGATTTCTGCTTACAGAAATCGGTCCTCGCATTTGTCGTATGTACCTTTCGGTTGCCCACACGAAAGATACTACATAGTTCAATTATTTATCATCTTTTTTCATAAAAAATTTATGATTTGGAAGATCCACATTTAAATCTGCTAATTGTTTCTTTTCCTTTTCTAGAATCGCTTTCGCTTTTTCTTTTGTCACCTCATCTAAGTTTGCAAAGATGTCTTCATGCTTCCCTTTCTCTGGAAGATTCACACCTAGTTTTGTCAATTCTTCTTTCGCTTGCTCGCGAGTTAATTTCCCGGACTTTTCTTGCTCAAAAATAGACTTCGCTTTTTCTTTTGTCGCCTCATCTAGATTCGCGAACATATCACCGTGCTTCCCTTTCTCTGGGAATTTCACACCTAGTTCTTTCAACTTCGCTTTCGCTTGCTCACGAGTTAGTGTTCCAGACTTTTCTTGCTTCAAAATTGCTTCCGCTTTTTCTTTTGTCGCCTCATCTAAATCCGCGAACATGTCACCGTGCTTCCCTTTCTCTGGAAGCGTTACGCCTAATTCTTTCAATTTCTCTTTCACTTGCTCATGCGTTAATGCTCCGGACTTTTCTTGCTCAAAAATGGACTTCGCTTTTTCTTGTGTCGCCTCATCTAAATTCGCGAATATATCTTTGTGCTTACCTTTCTCTGGGAATTTCACGCCTAGCTTTGTTAATTCCTCATTTGCTTGTTCGCGAGTTAATTTCCCGGATTTTTCTTGCTCTAGAATCGACTTCGCTTTTTCTTTTGTCGCCTCATCTAAGTCCGCAAGCATGTCTTTGCGTTTCTCCTTCTCTGGAAGTTTCACACCTAGTTCCTCTAATTGTTTCTTTGTATCGTCCATAATTGTTTTTACTTTTTGTTTTGTCGCTTCATCTAAATTCTTCTTCGCAGTTCCTTTTGTAACTTGCTCGGCCGCTGGAGTATTCGTTGCCGCAAACGCTGGTATGCAAGCTCCTCCTATAATTCCAAATGATAAAGCACCTGCAATTGCTACATACCCAACTGTTTTCTTCTTCATAGGAAATTTCCTCCTTCATATTTCTAAAGCATGTACACTTTCGTATACAATGCCAATAGTAATGTTGGTTTCTTAAAATTTCCTTAACGATTTAAATAAAAAAACACCGCTCATCACGAGCGGCGTTTTTCTAAGCTTTTTGTAATTGTAATTCTTCACGTTCCATTATTTTTCTTAATACAATTGTTTGTGTCATTGTAAATAAGTTACCTGTAATCCAATACAGCACCAGTCCTGATGGCGCCGCAAATCCCATAAATAGAATCATTGCAGGCATCATAATTTGCTGTATTTTCAGCATTTGAACTTGTTCTCCAGGCGTTACATTTGATTGGAACACCTTCATTTGAATAAATGTTGTTAACGCTGCGATAATCGGTAATATATGATATGGATCTGCATGTCCTAGGTTCACCCATAAAAATGAAGATGTACGAATCTCTTCAGTTCGGCTAATCGCATAATACAAAGCAGAGAAAATCGGCATTTGTATAAAGATTGGCCAGCACCCAGCTAACGGATTCCAACCGCCTGATTTCATTAGTTCTGACATTTCTTTTTGATACTGCTTTTGTTTTTCAAGATCTTTACCCACATCACCGTATTTCTGTTTCAGCTTCTGTAATTCAGGTTGCATTTTTTTCATTTTCGCTTGGCTACGATATTGCGAAACAGCTAATGGAATCATTGCTGAACGAATAACGAGCGTCATGATAATGATGGCAATCCCGAAGCTAGCTCCAGGTATATGATGAGCAACAAATTGAATCATAAATGAGATTGGATATACGAAATAATGGTTCCAAATTCCCGTACTATGTGAATCAATTGTGCCTGCATTACTGCAGCCAGATAAAACAAAAACAAGTAATAATGATAAACTAATGAGCCTAGCTCGGTATGATTTTAACATGTTCATTCCTCCAATGTTTCGTAATTAATTAGCGAAACATTGGTGTATACGGACCTACCTCGTCACTCTCTCCACTCGATTCTTGTCTGCGGACAGAACGAATCATTCCATATTTATAAAAAATAGAAAATAGCGGTACATTTCTTGTACCCTCTTCACACGTATCTACTAGTTTAAAAGCTCTCTGTCTACCGCTCGATGCTTGCTGACGCACAAAGCGAGAAACGTTAGCAAGAAAAAAGACTTCTAATACACAAAGCGCTGTCGTTACAAACGATATATATAGAATTGCATCCTGCAATAAAAATTCCATCGCTTCACATCCTTAATAAAGTCATTTTAGCATATTCAGCAAACATTCTCTATTTCCTTTTGTTCTCAAAAGTTTTTTTGCATATTTTCTCAAAAAATTATGCTAGAAAACCAATGTATTCGCTTTCTTTAGTATATTCACACGTATCTTTGAATAGGTTTAATTTGTTAGAAATTTATAAAATTTTTGCATTATAATAAAACTATTGCCAGTTTTTGAAAAAAGCTTTATTCTCTTCTTGTAATCAAAAATGAATATGGAGATGAAACATACTATGGGTCAACTAGGAGACGCCGATTACGTTCCCGACACCGCCTTTTTATCCTTCCCAGCAGCTAAAACATTTCATTTAGAATTCATCATACAGTTAGTTGTTATTTTTATAGCTTCTATTTTGTATGCAATTTCTATGAATATGTTTTTTATCCCGCATAATATGATTAGCGGTGGGTTCGCTGGTGTAGGGATGATTATCGGTTATTTAATGCACTACAATATCGGAGCACTTATCTTTTTACTAAACATTCCGCTTCTTATTTTAAGTCACTTTTACTTAGGAAAGAAGACAACCTTTTTAACGGCATACTTTGTGGCTGTATCATCTTTAGCGATGAACATTATCCCAGTACACCAAGTTTCAGATGATATTTTGCTGTCTTCTGTATTCGGTGGTGTCATCTGCGGTGCTGCCTCAGGAATCATATTCCGATTTGCTTCTTCAACAGGTGGTTTTGATGTTGTTGGATTGATTGTAGCGAAACATCGCGATGTTTCAATTGGAGCAATCATCTTTGGATTCAACTTAATCTTACTTGTTGCAGCAGGATTTATTTTCGGATGGGATATTACGCTTTATACGTTAATTAGTCGGTTTGTAGTCAGCAAAGTAATTGATGCTGTGCATACAAAACATATTAAATTAACGATAATGACAATTACAGAAAAAGGTGAGGAAATAAAAAGCTCACTATTACATCACGGCATACGTGGCGTAACAATGGTAGATGCTGTCGGCGGCTATACAAACCATAAGAAAAAAATGATTTACACTGTCGTAACTCGCTACGAGTTGGGCGAAATGAAACGTATTATCCGCCAAGTGGATAATAAAGCATTTATGAACATTACTGAAACAGTTGAAATTGTCGGCCGTTTCAAACGTATATAAAAAAGCGCAAGGAACTACAATTCCTTGCGTTTTTTATTTTTTACACTTATTACAAAATCAGATAATTCTATTATTGTATCACTAAATATGTTATAATAAAACTAGACTTACAAAAAAGAGTATATAGACTTGGAAGTTTCTCTTATTTTTATAAGCAAAAAGAAACGAGCAGTCGGGTATATTTCAGACACCATACACGTAACGGTTTAAAAAAACCGATCACCTTAGTTATTCTTCACTGATCTTTTTATAAAAGATACGTACAACTAAAATTCACTTCAATATACTATACCTACCTTTTTGACTTCCAAATCATCTTATTACATAAGGAGATGAACATATGAATCAATATATACGATACACACTAGCTGTCCTATTTGCGATCGTCGGCGGCGTGATCTGTTTCTGGACAAACACAGAGCTTGGAGAGAATATCATTTTTAATGGAATCGAAACCCTTGTAAGCGCTTCAATTTTAGGCGGATACATTTTCTTCCTCTTCAATCCAGAAGAAAATGCTCAAAAAACAATGTTATTAACAATGATCGGAATCGTTGGTGGATGTATTTCCTACTCAATGACAAACTATACATTACCACTTCAATTAAGCTCAGCTTTCTTCCACGGTCTATGGACTTGGTTTATCGCATTCTGCCTAGCAGATGTATTCAATCTATTACAGGACACTGAAGAAGAAAATGGTCGTCAAATTGAAAGTAACTCGTAAGCTGGAAGATATTCTTCCAGCTTTTTTGTTTACTGTTCTTTCCTGTTCATACCCCATCACCAAAATAAAAAGAAGTTACCTCCACGGTAACTTCTTTCCCATATACCCCACTTAGTATTCAATTAAATATATCAACGATTTTTAAAATATATCGATCGTTTCTCCACTTATATCAGCGATTTTTTCATTATATCGACGGTTCGACACTCAAAACGCACAACATGCCTATCCCCCAAGTAACTTACTGCCGAACTCAACGATTAAAAAGATAATTAATAGGATCGCGAGTATCTTTAATGCTACATACGCCACTTTAAAAACAGCATAAATGAGCAAGACTATCAAAATAATCGATAAAATTTCCATATGTATCTCCTCCAATCTCTTTTATTCTACCTGTACTTCATTTTTTATGAAATCGAATAAGATGACATATAAAAAAGAGGATACCTCACCCATCGTAAGATACCCTCGCCTGTAGCTGCTCAAACCATTCTCTCTCTACTTGTAAATATCCCATTCCACTCTTCTCAGCACTCTCCAATTCTTTATCAGCTTTCTTCATATAAATGCGGGAAGCTTCCATATCGTCCTCCAAATATTTAATAATTCCTTGTGTACGGTAATATCCGTTTAAATCCATTTTGGTAATGGCCTTTGCATGTTCCTTTGCTTCTTGCAGAGAAAGGCTATCCATCTGATAAAGAGCTTTATATAAAAGATACCAACTATGAAAACTACCAACGAAAAATTTATTTTCCTTCGTTACAGATAGCTGAACAATTTGTTCTATATACGGTATCGCTCTTTCCATTCCCTTTTGATCAGCTCGGGCATAAAAGACGAGCATAAGTCCGCTCATTATCTCTCTTATACTTTTATCCTCTTTTAATTTTTCCTCACTAAGTTCTACTAATCTCTCATCCCAATCTTTCGGTCTTTTATAACTAAATAACTCACTCGATATTTGAATCGTATATAAATGTTGCTTAGCTTTTTTATCATCTTTAATTAAAATGAGAAATTGCATGCCATCACTCAGAAGCGTTCCTTTTATCGGCACGATTGTAACTGCAAAAATCACAAAGTGGAAAACGGAAAAATATAAAAGATATTGATAATAGCTCACCATGTATATGTAACCTGAAGTAATACCGAATAATAAACTCATAATTGGTCCGCCTAAAGTCATCCACGCCCATTTCTTTGAAAGGTTCGGTGTCTCTATAGAAGACGGTGCTAACATCACCACGCCACCAAAGTACGCCCATAATTTATTTTCTCGAATGCGTAATTTCCCCTTTTCTTTTTGAACAGTGATAGGTCCTACTGTCATAAATTTAAAATTCAAACCACCTATCAAACCAAATACTACGTGCCCTAGCTCATGAATGGCTAACACTAATAATACAATTCCAAATACTGCCGATATATTCAACATTACTTCTAATTTCCCAGTTCGAATTACTCCGTATAAAATGGACAGAACTAGCGCCGCCGTCATGGAACCAGCTGGCCTTCTTAAAATATCCACCTTTTTCTCCCCTTAATAAATCATTTTTCTCTGCATTTCGTACATGAATTTTCCGAGATGCAATATCCAAATAAATGAGATTAAGCCAATTAATACAAAATCGATATCACTAGCCGCTGTATATATAACGGCAGCCCACCATACATATGCCAATATTGTATTCGTAAATTCATATGCTTTATATTCAGCCTCATGCACAATGTGCTTTAATCCTTCATCTGCGTTTTTCGTCCACATTTTCATAGATTCCATATATGTTACACCTTGTTCAGGATATAGCTTATTATAACGATTTTTTGTTATGAGCCCGATAACCACTACAATAGTTAAACAGACAATAGAAGCTACTAAATTCCACACTGCAAATGACACATTTGTATCCTGTAACAGTGCACGTCTACATGTAATAACTGCATATACAAACCATGCCTGCGTAACTATATCACCTACACGTAAATATATACTTATAATGCCTAATTTTCTGCCTTGTACGCTCTCTTCTTCATCGCGTGCCTCCGCTAACATACGTGTATTCTTCCAAGTGTAGTACATCATTAAGATTCCAAAAATAGTACATACACCTATAAATGTATTAGATGATAATTCTCTCGGTTCATTCGAGAGTAAATTTAAAGCTATATAAGATGTTAAAAAGCCACCCATCATACTTAATGCTATTTTCCCCACAAAATCAAATTGTTTTTTTCGTTTACTCTTCATCTTCATCGTCCTCTTCCCCCTCCACCAACATAAATATCTCCTCCACTGGCGCTCCAAAAATTTGTGCGATTTTTAGCGATAACACAATAGATGGTGCATAATCTCCGCGCTCAATTAAACTAATGGTTTGCCGTGATGAGCCAATCGCTTTCCCTAAATCCCCTTGTGATAAACGGTGCTTTGCTCGAAATTCCCTCACTCGATTTTGAAGCTTCATGTCTTCCCTCTTTTTCATTTATTTAATTAAAATTGTAAATAATATCCTTATATTTGTCAATTATAATTGTCATTTTGACTTATATACATGTCAAAAATAAATCTATATTCTCCTAAATATATAACTTAGATAATAGATTTTAATAATCACATACGGAAAAAAAATAGGAACGTATTATATACCAGCCACCGGTGACGGTATCGATGGAAAAATAAAAGCAAACTGGAAAATACAATAAAAAAGGCAGTGCTTTTGCACTGCCTCCCTAAAATCTGACATAGAATGGATTCCATATTAACTTGCGTTTTGTAAAAATACTCGTTTTAGTTGTTTGCGGAAACGAATGCTTAACGTAATTGCTACAATGACAATCGCTCCGAAAATGATTTTGCCGATATGATCTCCCAGTAATCCGAAAATATCATGTAAGTTACCACCTAACCAGTAGCCGCCAATTAAGAAGAACGATACCCAGAATAAAGCACCTGAATAAATTGTAATTGCAAAGCGGCGAAACGGTAAGTTAATGATACCTGCAAAGTATCCTGTAAAATGACGTACACCAGGAATGAAGAAGCCAATAAAGATAAGGAAATATCCATATTTATCGAACCACATTCTCGTTAAATCAATTTTTCTTTGTGTTAAAAATACGTACTTCCCGTATTTTTGAACAAAAGGCATACCAAGCTTATTCCCTAAAAAGTATTGAATCGTCATTCCTACACTTGTCCCAATAAAGGATAGGATAATTAAAATAGGTAAACTTAGATCACCCTTCTGTGCTAAAAACCCCGCATATGCTAATGTTGGCTCTCCCGGAAACGGAAGTGCAATATATTCTAACAGCAGGCCTACAAGTACTACATAATACCCATATTGCTGAAATAATTCATGAACCCATTCCATGTCATCTCCCCTTTCATTCACGTACAACTTGTTACTATTATTGTATAAAAAAATTGTCGAAATAACTATCACAATAGCTTACATTTTTATTACATTTTTGTAAGGCTCACACTAAAGTTTTTTGTTCTCTATTCACTTATATCTATTAGCATTTAAAAACAAGCTAACAACTATATATCACGCGAAGGAAATCCATTAATATACATTTTTCATCCAGTTTTTAACACTCGAAAACCACCTTATTTTGTTCTCTATAAAAAACCACCACAAACTCATATGAACTTCATATTAGCTTCATATACGTATTGTAAGATTATATCGGAATTTGTTGAAAAATTTAGCTAATATATGACTAAACATTAAACTGAATAAATATAAGTCGCTTTTCGAAATTGAAAAAAGGGTGAATAAGAAATGGAAGCTTATAAAATGCACGATTTTATTAATACGAATGTTGAATCTCATCAAAATGAAACCGTTTTTAATTTACAAATATGTGAAACAAATGAATTTGACGTAAGTTTAACAAAATCTACAACGCTATCTTTTGTCGTTTCTAAAAAAAATATTAAAATTGTCACGAAAAAATGGACTAACTCTAATCATGAAAGCATGATTGGAAAAAGTTATATCATTCCAACGAAAGCGTTTCACTATTTCTTACCTATGATTTCTGAAACAGAAGATGAAATGAGTATTCAAGTACAGAGCTTCGGACTACACGGCGAGCTTTTACTAAATGAAAGATTGCTCATTGATAAAAACAACAAACATAATACAAAAATCACCACTTTTTTTGAAGCGCTAAATGAAAATGTACACCAAGCATTACGAGTATTACAAATTCATTGTATGTAATACTACTAAAATAGTAAAAGGAGAATATCAATGAAAAAATTACTAGTAACTATTATGTTATCGTTAGTTTTTTTAACTGTTCCATATATGTCTGCAGAGGCAGCTTCAACTAACGATCAACTTATCGTTGACACGAAATTAAATAAAATGGATTTCTATCAAAATGGAAAGCTTATAAAAAGCTTCACTGTCGCTACTGGCAAAACAGCAACACCTACACCTACAGGTACTTTTCAAGTGGTAAACAAAATTAAAAACCGTCCTTATTATAAAGGACGTATTAAAGGTGGCGATCCACGTAATCCACTTGGTGATCGTTGGCTCGGATTAAATATGGCAGGAACATATGGCACAACGTATGCTATTCATGGGAATAACAATAATCAAGCGATTGGCAAAGCTACAACACTTGGCTGTATTCGCATGTATAACAATGATATACATTGGTTATTTGAACGTATTCACGAACGTGCCACTGTCACTGTAAAATAACCTATGAACAAGATTTACATGTAGCCAAGAATTTTATATCTTGGCTTATTTTATTTATTCATTTACAGTAGCTAAACAACTCTACTTGCATATATAATGAAAGTAGACTGCACTAAATAGCATAAAAACATTAATAAACATAGATATTTAAATTATACAGTTATAATATTTTATAAATTTCACATTGCATACTATACTAGAACTACTGTAATCCTGAAATATTCAGTCCAATAAACAATTCCCCTTGCTATTTTTATGATTATTTTATAGCGGGGGCTTATTATATGTATATACAACCTGAGTCATCAAAAAAAATGATGAATTCGAATATTGCAGTAAAAAGCGTTATTTAGGAGGTGTTACTATGACGCATATACTGGTGATTGAAGACAACCCAGATATACAAGAACTTATTCGTGAATTTTTAACCGCCCAAAATTTTACCGTTGATGTAGTTGGCGCTGGAACAGAGGGGATTCTTCTTTTCCAAAAAAATTCATACGACCTTGTCCTCCTTGATGTAATGTTACCAGATATAGATGGTTATAGTATTTGTAAAATTATGCGAGGACAGTCTGATGTACCAATCATTATGTTAACAGGCTTACATAATGAAGAGAGTGAAATTAAAGGGTTTGAGTTGGGTATTGATGACTATATTACGAAACCGTTCCATTATACGGTATTTATTAAACGTGTAGAAGCTGTATTAAGAAGGACAACAACGAAGGAAGCCGAAACTGCAACTATACTACAATTCCATGAATTGATGTTAAATTCTACAGCATATGCAGCTTATGTTCATGGTAATCAAATTGAACTAACAACTAAAGAATTTGAGATTATATATACGTTGTTACAAAATCGAGGAAAAGTATTATCAAGAAGTGATTTGTTAAATAAGGTATGGGGCTATGAACATTATGGTGATGTAAGAGTTATAGATACACATATTAAAAATTTAAGGAAAAAATTAGGTATTACTTATATTAAAACGGTGAAAGGCATTGGCTACAAAATCGAATCGTAACAAAGACAACATCACCAAAAATATTTTCATCAAAACCCTATTGTTTTGTGTTCTTTTATCAATTTGTCTTTATCAAATCATTTATTTTCTAGCTTTAAACTATGATAAAGAGCGTTATGCGAAAAACCCTGAAAATCAAACTGCGGAACATGCGGATTCAGTTACGAAAAATGAACAAAATAAAGCTATTTCAGAGAGTAGTATCTCAAATTTCCAATCATCTATTATAGATTTCAAAACACTCTCTACTGCTATTAATCATCTTTTGCAACCTAGCCAAACTACAAAAGCAAAAGAAAATGTAGCAAATCTTTCGGAGGAAAGTAACAAAACTGAATCACATACTAAAGCAGAACAAACAGCCGCTAACACTGATTCCTTACATACACAAAATGCAGAAAAGAAAACAAACGAAACACATGATAATCCTAGTTTAGCAGATGCCTTGCAACAATTAGCTCCAAATATTGGTGCAACAATGCTTGCATTATCTCTGCTCGGTTCTTTATTTTATGCCAAACTAATTGCCAAACCTTTTCAATATATGAGTGATACTTTAAAAGATATTATAAATCTGGACTTTTCAGATCAACAATCACCTAACAAAAATACAGATCAAACAGATTTTAATTTGCAAGTAGCCGCTTCACAAGTCCCAACCATTGTGAAGAATCTACATGAAACAAATAAAGATTTACGAACTGAGCTCAAGAAAGAACAACAATTAGAACAATCTCGCAAAGAATTTATGTCTATGGTATCCCATGAATTAAAAACACCTATCGCAGCCGTTATGGGCCAACTAGATGGCATGATTCATGGAATCGGTGCATACAAAGATAGAGACAAATACTTAAAGCGTTCCTACGAGATGATGCAGGACATTAACATATTAACGGAAAAGATGTCAGAATTATCCAAAATACAAAATCCTCAATTCAAACCGAATTTAGAAGTTATTTCACTATCTAACATCATTGAGAACGTTATGAAGAAAGTAGATTATTTTATATCTGTAAAGCAATTAAATGTTCAATCTAATATTAAACAAGACGTACAAATTTTAGCTGATTCTAAATTTATTCAAACTGCTATTTTTAATATTATTTCAAATGCAATTCACTATACAATCGATCATCAGCATGTATATATAAAGCTTTATGAAAAACCAAACGGTTACGCATTAGAAGTATTAAATACAGGTTCACAAATTGATGAGGACAAACTCGCTCATTTATTTGAGCCTTTCTATCGCGCTAATCCTGGAAACAACGGTTTAGTACAAGGTAGCGGTCTTGGATTATATATTGTAAAACAAATACTAGATAAACATCAGTTTCCTTATGGAATACAAAACACACCTCAAGGTGTAAAATGCTCAATTATCTTTCCAAAAGCAATGTAAACTACTACTATAATTTCATACCCCAAACTCATACTTCGTATGAGTGGCGGAATTTTGTAGAGTCTCTGACTCTGTTTCGTTCGCCCGTTTTCCTTATTAGGATAACGGGCGTTTTTTATTTATCCCGCTATTTGTGGGCAGTAAAACTCCCACCTCAAAATTCGGCTGGAGCAAAGAAGTTAAGTGGGAGTCGGGCTAATAATCAGTGGTGGATGAAGAAAACCCCCACTGATTAAAGTTTCACTTTATATAAGGAGGTTTTCACATGGAGAAATTTAAGTATTCATTACTAGTTTTATTCGGCGCTTGTAGCTACGGCGTACTTTCAACTATTTTTAAACTCGGATTCATCGACGGATTTTCCGCACACCAACTACTAGGAGGGCAATATGTCTTCGGATGGATTGGACTCCTTTTACTCGTTCTGTTCTTTTCACGTCATAAAGTATCAAAAAAACAATTCTTTTCGTTACTAACAGTCGGAACAACAATGAGTATGACAGGTATTTTCTATGCTATTTCCGTAGAAGAATTGCCAGCCTCTATCGCTGTCGTTTTACTCTTTCAGTTCACTTGGATTGGTGTAGTCATCGAAGCGATTGCCAACCGGACATTCCCAAGCCGTGAGAAAGTTATATCTATTATTATTTTATTTACTGGTACATTGTTTGCTGGTGGAGTATTTGAAGGTCTTGGACAAAACTTTTCTACGAAAGGTATTATTTTCGGACTATTAGCTGCCGTCTCTTTCTCATTCTATGTATTTGTAAGCGGGCGCGTTGCTACAGATGTTCCGCCTTATACGAAAAGCTTTCTTATGACAACGAGTGCTACTCTTATTGTATGCTTATTTTTCCCGCCTACCTTTTTAACGGACGGCGCTTTACAAGCAGGCCTATGGAAATATGCTTTCTTCCTTGGACTGTTCGGGGTTATTATACCTGTCATTTGTTTTTCAATTGGGGTACCAAAAGTCGGAACAGGACTTGGTACAATATTAGGTGCAGCTGAATTACCAACAGCAATTATCGCTTCTATTACACTTGTTCATGAAGTTGTATCGCCAATGCAGTGGATTGGGATTGTGGTTATATTACTCGGTATTTTCACACCACAACTACTTACTGCTAGGAAAGAAAAAAAACATAATCGTGTTCATAGTGCATGACAACATCAACTTGTATATAAATGTGAATAAAGTTACGATATGTTAAACTTTATTACTACCTTCAAAATAACATATGATATTGCGGCTATTATTCTCGTAATCCTTGCTGTGCTTTTCTTTTTGAAAGATAAGAAAGAGGGTTATACAGCATAACAAAAGACCTTTCATTTATTTGAAAGGTCTTTTCCTTATATTTCACTTTACCGCTCCATATAACTTCTCTACCTCATGTTCAATTTGTTTTACCTCGATTCGCTCAAATAATGGCTGCACATTATCAATTCGGTTTGGCAACGTATTTTGAGGTTCCCAATTTACTTTAACACTCGATAATGTATTTCTAACTCTTTCACTTGAAAACGGTAAAAATGGTTCAAGCAGTTGTGCAAAGTTTGCTATTAGGTAAACACAATTATAAATTGTTTCCTCACATGAAACTGGGTCGTCTTCTCTTTGTTTCCAAGGCTGCTTTTCATCAAAGTATTTATTTGCAAAGCGTACTGCATCAAATATTGTTTCTAGTGCCACCTTAAATTTAGTTTGTTCAATCGCCTCTCCTACACTTTTATATAATCCTTCTACTTTATCTTTCAGCTCTACATCAATACTTCCCTTCGGTACAGTACCACCATAATATTTTTCAATAAACTTTAATGTCCGGTTCACAAAGTTCCCGTATGCACCTAACAATTCACTATTATGACTGTAAATGAATTCACGCCATGAAAAATCAGTATCACGATTTTCTGGTGCGTTAACTGTTAAAAAGTAACGAATAGAATCTGGATTGTAGCGTTCCAATATATCAGGTACCCATACTGCCCAGTTTTTACTTGTCGATAATTTTCTTTTTTCTACTGTTAAATACTCATTCGAAACGATATGACGCGGGATCGCTTCTTCTCCTATTCCAAGTAATACCGCTGGCCAAATGATTGAATGAAACGGAATATTATCCTTACCATGTACATAATACGTTTTCGCATCTCTATCCCAAAACTCTTGATCATCTTTCCCTGTTTCTTCAGCCCAATGTTTACTCGCCGAATAATATCCTGTCACTGCTTCAATCCATACGTAAATTTTCTTATCTTCATATCCTGCCACTGGAATTGGTACCCCAATTGGTAAATCACGTGACACTGCCCTATCTTGTAATCCTTCCTTTAAATATCTCTCTGTTAATTGAATTGCATTGTCGCGCCATGTTCCTTTCTGCTTTGCAATTTCTACCGCCTCTTTAATTTGCTGCTGAAATTTATGCAATGCAAAATAGAAATGCTCTGTTTCCTGTACTGATGGCGTACTACCACATAACTTACATTTCTTTTCTAACAAATCGAGTGGATCTAAAATAGCGGAACAAGCATCGCATTGATCGCCCCTTGCTGCTTCATGACAATGCGGACAAATACCTTCTACATATCGATCCGGTAAAAATTGCGTACACGTTTCGCAATAAGCTTGTTCAACTACTTTTTTATAAATATAACCTTCTTCTAATAGTCGCAAAAAGACTTTTTGAACAGTTTCATGATGATGCTCGCTATCTGTACGTGTATAGCAATCATAAGTAAAACCAAGGCTACGAAAACATCGCTCAAACTCTTCGTGATACTTATCAGCAATTTCTTTCACCGTCACACCGTCTTGCTTTGCTCTAATTGTAATCGGTGTTCCATTACAATCACTTCCTGAAACATACAACACATGCTCACCTTTTGCCCTGTAATAACGTGCTAAAATATCTCCTGGTAACAAACTAGCAATGTGTCCAAGGTGTAACGAACCATTTGCATACGGCCAAGCGCCTCCAATAAAAATACTCATCTTATATTCCTCCTTTAAAATATAAAAAGCCCCGCCCTTATCTTAAAAAAGATAAGGGCGGGGCTGTATAAACAGTCGCGGTACCACCTTATTTCGTCAGTCATTCGCATAACTAACCTTAACAAGTACGGAGCTATATGCTCTTATACTGTGGTTTTGATAACGAGTACCAACTCTCGTCGCCGCCTACTATTATCATTTGATAAGTTCAGGACGAAGCTCAAAGGCCATTGTTCAAATGAATATTCTTGCTTCTTCTCAGCTACCGAAGCTCTCTGGAAAGAATGGTTCCATTCTACTTTTCCTTTTCAACGCTTTTATGTATAAAACGTATTTTACGACTTAACAACAGAAAAATCAAACTTTTATTCAAAAAAACAGGAAATCCTACTCATTCACCGAATAACTATACGTTCACAAAAGGAGTGATAAAATTGAATCAAAAACAACTGAGTACTATTAATGAAAAAAGTTGGAACGCAGCTGCTTATGAAGCTTGGACAAATCGCCACGGGGCGCCAGAGGATTATGCGAAAAAGCTCATGGAAGATCCCGTGCGCGAGGTAAATCATTATTTACCTTACATACAATCTCCAAAAGGAAAGCGTATTATTAATTTACTCGGATCAAAAGGAAATAAAGCAGTTGCTCTTGCTCTTTTAGGAGCCGATGTAACAGTTGTAGACATTTCAGCAAGTAATGAAAAATACGCAACCGAACTAGCCGAAGCTGCTGGTGTCTCTATTCAATATATCATTTCCGATGTACTAGATTTAAATCTATCCCAATCATTTGATATCGTGTTACTGGAACTTGGCGTGCTCCATTACTTTTTAGACTTAAAGCCACTCTTTCATATAATCTCTCACTTACTAAAACAAGATGGGACCTTTATACTACGTGACTATCATCCCGTTTATACAAAATTATTAGGAGTAGATCATCCATCATTTCGAGCAAATGGAAATTATTTCGACGAGGAACTTATTGAAGATGACGTAGCTTATAGTACTCTCCTTACGGGATCACAGAAATACGCTTTACCGAGAACAAAAATTAGGCGCTGGACACTAGGAGAAATAATTACATCAATGGCAGAAACAAATTTCAAGGTTGAAAAATTGATTGAAGAACACGGATCTCATCAAAAGTGGGTTTTCCCTTCTACTGCACCAGAGGGAATTGAAGAGCGTATACCCGGTCTATATACATTAATTGTGACAACATGCAAAAAAGGATCCCTTCACGGATAGGATCCTTTTTTTGCATGCTTACGCATATAAGTTGAGGTTGGAGATTACCATAATTCTGTAGAATAGGACACAAGATATTTCAACATTCGTCTCTGACTTACGTCGTCAAAAAGGGGTATGACCAACATAACGAAGAGTAACGTTTAGTTGATAGTGATAATCGTTATCAACTAATTAGAAGTATACAGGATGTTATTTCTAATTACAATAGTATTTCTTATTTTTATTTAAGAATTTTTGATATATAAATATATCCATTTTAATTCTACTCATCCGCCTCTTTCCATTATCTTCTATAATTTTTTTAAACAAAATTCATAATAAAGAGGGATTACTTTTCAGCCCTCTTTTTTCACTTTAAAATATATCTTTCTCTCTCTTCCTCTGTCTGCTATAATGCCAAAAGGAAAGAAGAAAGCTTTGTTCCTTTTGGCGTAAGGTTTTCTTTTAATTTTTTAATTGAAGAAAAAGTTTTCTCTCTTGCAAAAGAACAAAAATGGGAAGAAGCATTACAACTTGCTTCTTCAGAAAATGGTACTGTTTATAAAGTTATTGGTGACTTCACAAACTATAGCAACGAACAAGCTAAGTTACGTGAACAATCCATTGAAAAAATTGATCAATCGTCACTGCTAATTGAATATATTGTTTTCTTATCACTTGTTATATGTATTATTGTTGCACTCATTCTTACATGGTGGTTCTCTGGTAAGCTTGTTAAACCAATTGAACAAATTGATAAGAAATTAAAAGAATTAGCTTCTCACGAAGGTGATTTAACAGCACGTCTACAAGTAAATAGCAATGATGAAATCGGTGCAATTGCCAAATCATTTAATAACATGTTAGAAAACTTGCAGCACATCATTAATCGTGTTCAAAAAACTTCTGTGGAAGTACAAAATGCTTCTGAAAATATGCTAGAAAAGACCAATACATCGCGTGATACAACAGTAAAAGTTCAAAGCTCGATGTCCAATTTAAATGCCAGCATCCAATCACAAACTTCTAGTATGGAAGAAAGCTCGACTGCAATGGATGATATGGCAATGAGTGTTCAACGTATTGCAGAATCAGCTTCGTCTGTAGCCGAACTAGCTGTAGCCACGTCAGAACACGCTAACGACGGAAGTACTGTAATTCAAAAATCTATTTCACAAATGACCACGATACACGAAGCTGTGAATTCTACATCAGAAGTAGTCGAACGTCTAATCACTCATACAAAATATATTGATACAGCTGTACAATCTATTTCTAATATCGCTGAACAAACAAATCTACTTGCTTTAAATGCTTCTATTGAAGCTGCTCGTGCCGGTGAACAAGGAAAAGGATTTGCTGTCGTAGCTGATGAAGTTCGTAAACTTGCTGAACAATCAAAAACAGCAGCAACAGATATTAACCAATTGCTGCACCAAATTCAAAATGATACTGAAACTGCTAGCTCTATGATGTCTCAAGGGCGTTCTGAAGCATTTGAAGGTATTAACGTCATTCGTGAAGCGGGCTCTTCCTTCACAACAATCGTCGGTCAAGTGAATACAGTGTCTACTCAAATCCAAGATATATCAGCAACTGCTGAAGAAATGGCCGCAAGTGCTGAAGAAATGAATGCTTCACTTAATAACATCGCTTCAATTTCTAATGAAGTTTCAAGTGAGACTGTCGTAACAGCACAATCCGCTGCACAGAAAGTCATTGTTATGAATGAAATGACCCTAACTGCAAAACAAATGAAACAAACAGTTGAAGAATTAGATCAGCTTGTATCTCATTTTAAAACTGAATAGCTTTTCAAAAAAATATTCCTCTCTCAGGGAGGAATATTTTTTTGAGCTCATTTCCTGCACTTATCCCGCATATCCGTTATAATGAGAACCGATATCATTAATATTTAGGGGGTGCTACACATGTCACAACAAGCATTTGAAGAAAAGTTATATGCAAACTTAGAAGCTGTTATTGACCCTGAGCTAGGTGTTGATATTATCAATCTCGGATTAGTTTATGACGTTACAGCGGATGAAAATAATAATGCTGTCATTACAATGACGATGACTTCTATCGGTTGTCCAATGGCTGGCCAAATCGTATCAGACGTTAAAAAATTATTATCAACGAACGTACCTGAAGTAAATGAAATAGAAGTAAACGTTGTATGGAATCCGCCATGGACAAAAGAACGTATGTCGCGTATGGCGAAAATCGCATTAGGTATTCGTGACTAAATAAGGAAAAGACCTGACAATCCAGTCAGGTCTTTTTTCTCTTATTATTTTACTCCTACAGCGTCATAAGCTTTCGTTACAGCTTGTACCTCTTTAGAGTTTTTACCGAATAAATCTTCTGCTGATTGAAGTGCAGCTTGACGCATCATTTTGAAATCAGAGTTTGCAGTTAAATATTTTGTAAGAGCACGATAGTAAATTTTTTCTGTCGCTTCACGGCCCACTCCAGTTACTTTCACATTGTAATGCGTGCCGCCCTCAGACACTAAATACGCCGCCTTATTATTAATACTACTGTTAATATGAACGCCGCCATTATCAGCTGTTCCAGTATAACGTTTATTATAGTGATCTGGGTAACCTTCACCTGGTTTTAATGGGTTTGGAATAGATGCTGGATCCTTTAGAGAACGAAGTGCATCTCCAGGTTTACCAGGTGTATAAATATCAGCACCTAAATCCCAGCTCTTCTTCTCAACCATGACGCCCATAATATCAGATAACGATTCATTTAACGCTCCTGATTCATTTTTATATACAAGGTTTGCTGTATGTTCAGTTACAGCATGCGTTAATTCGTGGCCAATAACATCTAGCCCTGCTGATAATGGAATAAATGTCTTACCATCTCCATCACCATACATCATTTGCACACCGTTCCACGCTGCGTTATTCCAAGATTCACCTACGTGAACAGCAGAAATAAGTTTTGCACCTTTATCATCGAAAGAGTTACGGTTAAATGTCTTTTTATAATAATCATATACTTTTCCTGCATTCACATGCGCATCAACTGCCGCTTTATCTTCGAAGAACTTAGATTTACTTCCAATTTCTTCTCCTGTATATCCAAGAATTTGTGAGAATAAATTAAACCAGTCTTCGTTCATATTCTCTGCATCAAATGTATGGACACCTTGTCCTCGTGTACCATCAAATAAGTTGAACGCTCCTGTTTTCGTATCTTGAGCAATTTCAAATGATTGTCTAGCACCTAATACTCCGTAACCAAATCCAGTAATGTTATCTACAGCATTATATTTCTCAATAACATTTCCATTTGTTGCATCAACAAAGTAATGCCAATATCCTGGAGCTGGTTTCGAAACCGACGCTTTTACAAGATATGCAAGATAGTATTGACCATCTTTTTCATACACATATAAATCTTTTTTCACACCATCATAATTCTTTACTTTACCAATTTCTTTCTCAATATTAGCTTTTGCAATCGTTTCTGCTTGTTCCGCACTAATACTTGCAGATGCAGGAATATTTTTATTATCTAAATTCGGAATAACTTGTCCGAAAAATGCTTTTACATTATTCTCTTTATCAAGCGTAACTGTTTGATCTGAACCATACACAGGAATGTTATTATGCTTCTCAACTAACTTCACATGTGTTGTACCAGAATCAGCATCTTTTTCTTCACCAACGATATTGAAATGTTTGTCAATATTTCCCGCTAGTTTAAACATATCCTTTTTACTCTCTAAATATTGAAAGACCGTCTCTTTTTTATCTAGTCCTTCCGGCGCTTTCCATTCTTCACCTATGTAAGCTGGTGTTTTAAACTCTTGGTGATACTGGATTTTTTGCTCTTCTGCTTTCGTCGTAGTTGCTCCAAATGCCCCAAACCCACTTGCGATAACAGTTAATGCTAATGCTGATGAAATTACTTGCTTTTTCAATCTAACACTCCCCATTTCCCTAAAAGTTTTTAACACCTTTATAAATATTCTGAATAATCTTTCCAATACCTGCTCTCAAAAATTGAGAAAGTTTTTTCTGTTAATTTAACTCACACAAAAAAGGATATCGTTTTCGATATCCTCTTCCCTATAACTTTTCATCTCGCTATTCACATACTTAAAACCGCCATGGGTTAAAGTTTCACTTTATTCCATTTTCATTTCAATCGCTAAGTAGTGAGAGTTTTCTTTCGCTTGAATGTGAATATCTTCTTCTACAGCCTCCGCTGCATCACGCATTACAAGTGTTTCACCGTTTACAACGCTGCTACCTTCAATTTGTACAAGGTACAATTGACGTCCTTCTTTAACAGGAAAATGAATTTCTTTACCAGCTTCTAATGATAAAGAATATAAATTTGCATCTTGGTGAATATGAATTGGTGCATCTCCATCAGAAGGAGATACCATATGGAACCACTCATTTTCACGTTTACTCCAATCAAATTTAAACTCACCATAGTTTGGTTTATGACCGTCGCGGTCTGGTAAAATCCAAATTTGCAATAAACGTAATGTTTCACTTCCTAAGTTATGCTCACTGTGAAATACACCAGTACCTGCACTCATATATTGAACATGCCCACGCTCAATTGTCCCGCGGTTCCCCATACTATCTTCATGTGTTAATTCACCATCTATAACGTAAGAGATAATCTCCATATCACGGTGCGGATGCATATCAAAACCAGTTTGTGGCGCTATTAAATCATCATTCATAACACGTACTGCTCCAAAATTCATGTTGTTTGGATTATAATAATTTGCAAAGGAAAAATGAAAATGTGTATTTAACCAACCGTGATTTGCTCTTCCCATATTTTTATGATCAACTTTTCTAAACATATCCTTCACCTCATATTATCTCGAAATCGAGATATTTATTTTTAATTTTATCACTGCAACTTCTTCAGTAATTCTAATAATTGTTTTTGTTCTTCTCTATTTAACTTATCAAATTGCTCTGCTTGAAATGTTTCTTGCGGCGGGACTATTTCTTCATATAGAACCTTTCCCTTTTCTGTTAATGAAATATATTTCGTAGTACCTTCTTGTTCACGCTGAATCCAATCTAGTTGCTCCATCTTATTTAAAAGTTGAGTAACATTTCCTTTCGTAACAAACAACTTATTTCCAAGTTCTTGCTGCGTTAAACGATCGTTTCCTCCAATTTGAACTAATACATCAAACTGAGCGGCAGATACATTCCACTTTTTCAAATGCTGATTCGTCTCACGAATACTTCTATTATAAAAGCGTGATAAACGAAACCATAATAGTACTCCAAGTCTTTCCCCTGCTTTCATTCCATCACCTCGCTCATTTGATACTATTAGTTTAGAACTAAACTTATTAAAGGTCAACTACTTATTTTTAATTAGCAACAAATAAAAGCACAGTGATTTTCCTCCACTATGCTTCAGATTAAATTTCTATTTTTATATTCATCTAGCTTCCTCTCCGCGAAATGCCTCGCATCTTTCTCGATCCATCTTTCTTCGTATAGTTCATTTCCAACATATAGTACATCGTCCTTATGCTGCATCGCATGCCTGAATTCATGCAATAGCGTTTTGAGCACTTGCTCATACTCTTCCCACATACAAACGAAAATTAATTGTTTTTCTTTATGATAAAAACCACCTACTGGGAATAAAAACTCCTCTTCTTCTTCTCCTAATGATAAAAGTACATGATTCGCATCACACGTATCACAAAAAATAACTGGCGTTGCACTTACTTCAATAAGAGAAAACAAATCATTTCTTAACTTTTTGACATCCCAAGGAAGCTCCGAATCCAACACATACCAATTCTCAACTTGTTGATATACATTTTGAAACTGGAGTTCCATTTCTCAATAATCCCCTTCCTAAACTCCCTTTTCCTATATATATGCCACAATATGGTAAATATTAAACATACACTTTCATCCTTTAAAAAATGACGATAAAAAAGAATCTATGTCAGCATAGATTCTTTTTCCGTAATCACTTTTTTTTCATCATTTTTTTTAATATAAAATAACCAATTGCACAAACAATAGCAGCAAGTGCAAAGTATTTCACATATGGCCCAGCTACTTTATTAATACTTTCCCACTCTGTTCCTAATTTAAAACCTAAATATACAAATACAATTGACCATGGAATAACAGCTAGTGTAGTTAGCGTAATAAACTTAGCATGTGACATTTTCGCAATACCCGCTGGTATCGAAATAGCATGACGCACAACAGGAATAAAACGCGCTGTAAAAATAACACCAGTTCCGTAACGATTAAACCACGCTTCAGCATAATCAATATGTTTCTTCTGAATCAAAATATATTTTCCATATCGCTCAAGAACAGGTCTTCCTCCGTATCGACCGATCCAATAAATGAATAGTTGTGCGATTACACCACCAATTGTACCGAACGCGACAGCCCCCCAAAATGTAATGCTTCCTGTTGATACTAAATAACCTGCATAAGATAATACGATTTCACTTGGGATAACCTCTATCATTAATCCCAGCATAATTCCCCAATAACCAAGTCCTTCTAGAAAAACTAAAACTGAATGAATCAACTCTCCTAACATCATTTACCTCTCTTTACTGTTTTCATTGCAAAAAATAAAAGTACAAGCAGTAAATATCTTGTACTTTTATTTTTCAAAATTTATCTAGTCTTCGTATCCCACTTAAAGATTTTATTTAAAAGTTTATATACATTCTTTGACTCTTTCGTTAGAAGGGGACCTAAAATGGATAGTATAAGCACATATAGTGCTGAGAATGGTTTCAATACCGACATTAACCCACCCGCGATGCCGATATTAGCCATAATGATTGAGAATTCTCCCCTTGAAACGATTGTTAATCCAATATTTGTTGATGCTTTATGAGATAATCCAGCTTGTCGTCCCGCAATCATCCCTGCTACAAAGTTTCCGATTATCGTCAGAAGTACAGCACCTAACGTTAACCATATTGCTCCGCCCAATGAAAACGGATCGATACTTAATCCGAAACTGAAGAAGAAGATAGCTCCGAAGAAGTCTCTAAATGGAACAACAAGATGTTCAATTCGATCACTATGCTCTGTCTCAGAGAAAACTAACCCTAAAAGAAGTGCCCCGATTGCTTCTGCAACGTGAATTGTTTCTGAAAAACCTGCAATAAAGAACAACGAAGCAAATACTACAATAATGAAAATTTCATCTGAACTAATATTGAGCAATCTATTTAATAACGGCGTTGCTTTTCTAGCCACAATAAAGAATAGAAGCATATATCCTAAAGCAATTCCAATTGAAGTAAGGGCACCTAAGAAGGAAGCGTGATCCCCAAGAACTAAGCCAGAAACTACTGATAAATATACAGCAAGGAATATATCTTCAAACATAATAATTCCTAAAATTAATTCGGTTTCATTATTACCAGTTCTTCTTAAATCAACTAATACCTTTGCAACGATAGCACTAGAAGAAATCGTAATAATACCCGCAATAATTAAGATTTCGAGTAACGGGAATCCCATTATAAATCCGTATAATAATCCTAGTGAAAAGTTAATCAAAATATAGATTGTTCCGCCAATCGCGATAGAACGTCCAGATTTAATTAGTTTTTTCATCGAAAACTCTAATCCCAGATAGAAAAGAAGGAACAGAACACCAATCCTTCCAAGGAAGGATATCACACTTGCACTTTCAATAAATTTGAGGTCGATAACACCTATTGTCGGCGCATGCGGACCTACTAACATGCCAAGAACGATTAGAAAAGGAATTACTGAGAATTTAAACTTTCCAGCAATTACCGCCGCAATTGCTACTAAAACTAAAGCTGTACCAACTTCAAAAATTAAAGTATCCATCTAGTCAGTCCCCCTATTCGAAAGTAATTCATTAATAATCTTTTTAATTTCTTCTCTCTCACCAGAAACTACAAGCATATCTCCTTCTTCAATCACCGTGTCTGGACCTGGATTAAATAGCTTTTTCATATTCTTTTTCATAACTGCAATTATCGTTACGCTATATGTTTTTCTTATTTCAAGGTCGCCAATTGTTTTTCCGATTGCCGGAGCTGCATTCTCCACTTTAAACCACTCAATTGCTAAACCTTCAAAGACCATCTCAACATTTTCTAATGCTCTAGGTTTGTATACCATTCCACCTAATATTGCTGCAATTTGTCTCGCCTCTGAGTCACGTAATGAAATACTTGAGATGCTTTCTTCATGATCTGAATCAAAATGATACATTTCTCTACGCCCATCATCATGAATGACGATCACCATCTTTTCGTTACCTTTCGTAACGATTTGAAATTTATAACCAATACCCGGAAGTTCACTTTCTCTAATATTCATATTTAGCTCCTCCATAACTTCTTTATTTTAATTTTCTGTTTTTCTGTCTTTTGTTCATCCAATCAATTTTAGAAATTCTAACCATTCAGGATACCTATGACTTGGAAATCTTTTATTGTAATAATAAGTGGCTCCTAAAAAGATACTTAAAGATGTAATGATAAAAAATAAATTATTTCTTATTTTCAAACTCTTAAGACTTACTTTCAATAAAGATTCTTCTTTCAAATTATCCCCTCTTTTTCGCTTTAAATTTAGTTTTTTAAAATGTAAATAATTCTAAAAATATTACGATGTAACATAATCATAACACAAAACACATTTAAGTAACATGATTTTTTAGAAAAATTGATTCTGGTATATTTTTTGCATATAATTTTCTTATTATGAAAAAAAGGAAGTGTATTATATGGTTGATATCTTTAGCAGATTCCTTGAGGTAACGAATAATATTTTATGGTCATATATTCTTATTGCAATGTTAATCGGCTTCGGTCTTTATTTCTCTTTCAAATTAAAATTTGTCCAAATTACTCATTTCCGTGAGATGGTCAGTTTAATTAGTAAAGGATTTAATCGAAAAGAAAAAAAGAAAGATAGCATCTCTCCATTCCAAGCATTTTGCTTAAGTGCAGCAGCACGTATTGGTATCGGGAACTTAGCTGGTGTAGCATTAGCCATTTCAATGGGTGGACCTGGCGCAATATTTTGGATGTGGTTTATCGCTATCCTTGGAGCAGCTACTAGTTTTGTAGAATGTACGCTCGCGCAAATTTATAAAGTAAAAGATGGAAGCAGATTCCGTGGTGGACCAGCGTATTACATGGAAAAAGGGTTAAACAAACGCTGGATGGGTGTTTGGTTTTCACTTCTTATTACAGTTGCGTACGGATTAATTTTCAATTCTGTACAAGCAAACACGGTAACAATAGCATTTGAAAATGCTTTTGGACTAGAGCGAACGATCGTAGGAGCTCTATTAGCTTTATTAGTTGCAGTTATTATTTTTGGTGGTATCAAGAGCATTTCACGTATTACAGAAATGATTGTTCCTCCAATGGCAATCATTTATATCGGCGTAGCTGTTTTTGTCGTAATTAACAACTTCACTATGTTACCAAGCATTTTTACAGAAATATTTAACAGCGCATTTGGTTTAGACCAAGCTATCGCTGGTGGTATTGGAGCAGCAATCAAATTCGGAATTCAGCGCGGTTTATTCGCGACAGAAGCAGGTATGGGTAGCTCCCCTAACGCAGCAGCAACATCAGATGTATCTCACCCTGTAAAACAAGGACTTGTTCAAGCATTAGGTGTTTTCGTAGATACATTCTTAGTATGTACATCAACAGCGTTTATCGTATTATGTTCTGGACTTTACAAAGGATCGAATTTAGAAGGTATTGAATTAACACAACAAGCATTAAGTTCACAAATTGGACCGTGGGCAAGCACTTTCTTAGCGATTATTATTTTCCTATTCGCTTTCAGTTCTTTACTAGGAAACTACTATTATGGTGAAACAAATATCGCATTCATTAAAGAAAGCAAAACATGGTTACTGATTTATCGTGTTGCAGTTGTCGGAATGGTGTTCTTCGGATCTATCGCTGCCCTTCAAACGGTTTGGAGTTTAGCTGATTTCTTTATGGGACTAATGGTATTCACAAACTTAATTGCCATCTCATTCCTTAGCAAGTTCGCCTACGCAGCATTAGTAGACTATATAAAACAAAAGAAACAAGGAAAAGATCCTGTTTTCGTCGCAAGTTCTATCCCTGGCTTAAAGAATACTGAGTGTTGGGATGGGCAAGATTTAGAAGAGAAGAAACAAGCTATATAACAATAAAAATCCCTATTACTTCACAGTAATAGGGATTTTTTATTTACAACAGTTCATAATTTGTTCAAATTAATTCCAGCAAAAGGGTTGATTCATACAAATTACTAGATTATAATAATTATAAATTAGTAATTCATATAAAATAATAACTCAAGAGGAGATTGATCATAATGAATACACAAGTAATCGAAGCATTAAACAAACAAGTAGCAAACTGGAGCGTTTTATTTACAAAACTACACAACTTCCATTGGTACGTAAAAGGACCTCAATTCTTCACACTACATGAAAAATTTGAAGAGCTTTACACAGAATCAGCTACTCACATCGATGAAATCGCAGAACGCATTTTAGCAATTGGCGGCAAACCAGTAGCAACAATGAAAGAATACTTAGAACTATCTTCTATTCAAGAAGCAGCTTACGGAGAAACTGCAGAAGGGATGGTCGAAGCAATCATGAAAGACTACGAAATGATGCTAACTGAACTGAAAAAAGGCATGGAAATCGCTCAAAACTCTGATGACGAAATGACATCTGACCTACTACTAGGCATCTACACAGAACTAGAAAAACACGCTTGGATGCTACGCGCGTTCTTGAATCAATAATAGATTTTAAAGCGGAAGCGGCTCGCTCAGAATCGCAGGACATTGGAGCTCTCGACCTTGAAGCGCTTTTTGCTTCGAGCGAGAGAGCGAAATGACCGGAGATTCTAGCCGCTGGAGCTAGATACCACTTAAAGCAGAAGCGGCTCGTTCAGAGTCGCTTTTTTCTATTGATTGGTCGCACTTGATAATACATAAAATTATATCGATCGCAACTCACGATATATCAACGTTTCGACAAAGAATATCGCTTTACCAACAAATCACGACAATAATAGCACTCCCCTCCTCTACTTTTATCAATATATTACAATCCCTTTTATGTTAAAATATAGGTAACACCCTTTAGTAAAATAGATCCAAAAAAGCTTTTCCATATTCATCATTTACTACTTAAATGGCGGGAGTGGTTCAGTTGAAAGACTACTTAATTAGAGCATTTTTTGCGTTAATAACAGTTGGGATTCTCTTACTCATAGCTAATATTTTCAATATACGTGTCGAGGTTAAAGACTATGCTTTCCTCGTTGTTGTAGCTATTGGTGGCGGTTGGGGTGGCTGGTACCTGTATAAAAAACAAAGTAATCCAAATGATAAAGGCATTCCGAAATAATATGGAATGCCTTTTTTCTCTAATACATAATTAAGCTTAAACCACTAATAAAAGCAGTCCCCAAAAACATCATACAAACCATATTCTATAGTAAATAAAAAGAATTCATTTTGAATATAGAAATAGTCCAAAATCTTGCATAACAGAGGTATGCCCCATTTGCCGCAACATTGTGGCTATATTCCCACGGTGATATGCTCCGTGGGTGACGACGTGTAGTATTGTTTCAGAAACCGTCGTATCCAGGAGCCCAGCATACGGATTATCAACCTCAAACACTTTTTCATAATCTTGTTGACTACTTAAAAGTTCTTTATATCGTTTAGATAATTCATAAAAACTAGTTTCCATTTCCTCAATATTTTTTGTTTCTAGCTGTTCTTTCAATTGGTCTGTGTGTACCATTGCATCACTCATACTTTTACCAGAAATAATCTCAAGCCAGGCTAAATCTGTGAGGTATATGTGAGACATTACTTTTGCCACCGAAGAAAAACCACTCTTAACTTCCTTATGGAAAATGTCTTGCGGTAGTTCTTTTAAGCGATTTAAAATAACTTCATTTGCCCATAAGTGGTAGTTATACATTTTTAATACCGAACGCCCCATGCTCATTTCTCCTCCAATTTTCATTTTACTGATTAGATTATGATACATAGCTGCTTAAAAATTCCCAAAGGATTAGATTTATAAAATTTATTCTGATTCCGATTAGAAAAACCTCTATTAACTTCATAAAAAACATTCGCCATCTTCCACAATCTGACCCTTTAACGGAACAATTCTATATCACTCAATAATTTCTTACTCACCTTTTATTCAGATGTTCTTTTTTAAATCAGCAAAACATACCTCCATCTACTTCCCCTCTTGGAACGATTTCACATCTCACTATCAATATATTTAACCAAATTAAAAACACATGTCTTTTTGCGATAAAAAGACATGTGTTTCCAAAATCCACTATAAAAAATGTACTATGATAACTGCTTCCACTTAGTTCCCAAAACAGGACGCTCGTAATTTTGTATTTCATGAATTAATTTAGCTGCCGTCTCAGCTGAAACAATCAACTCTTTATTCGACGGGTTCATAAAGCCTTCTTCAGCTGCGCGATCAACCATTTGCAGAATTGGTCCGTAGAAGTCTTTAATGTTTAATAAACCAACTGGCTTATCATGTATACCAATTTGTGACCAACATACAACTTCAAATAGCTCTTCAAATGTTCCGTATCCGCCTGGTAATGCAATGAAAGCATCCGCAAGCTCTGCCATTTTTGCTTTACGTTCGTGCATCGTTTCTACTTCAATTAATTCTGTTAATCCTGTATGAACGATTTCACCACGGAATAAACCACGCGGCATAACACCTGTTACACGTCCACCTAAACGAAGAACTTCATTCGCTACTTCTCCCATTAATCCAACGCATGAACCGCCGTATACAAGCTCATAATCGTTCTCAACAAACATTTTCCCTAACTCTATTGCCTGCTCTTTAAATTCTGGTCTTCCCCCTAAATTTGAACCTGCAAACACACAAATCTTTCTCATTCCTACACCCCGAAACTATATATTGTTATGATACAATGAGTATTGTACAACATATTGAAGGGATGAGGAAGAAATGGATATCGTCGCATTTCAAAGATGGGTGGAGGAATTTTACGAAAAACGAAGCTGGTCACAGTACAACTCCTTTATTCGCTTAAATTTCTTAACTGAGGAAGTTGGGGAAGTTTCACGCGTTGTTCGCGCAATTGAAATCGGTCGTGATCGCCCTGATGAACAAACGAAAACACAAGAAGAGCTAAAACAAGAACTAAAAGAAGAACTTGGTGATGTACTATCTAATCTTATTGTTCTTTCACAAAAATATGATTTGGATTTACAAGACATTATGGAAACACACGTCACAAAGCTTTCAAAAAGATTCGAAACATCTAAATGAGAACATTATCAATTGTGATATAATGTTCTTGTCAAAATAATAAGGGGGATTTTATGTTATCTAAAAAATTGCACGACGCACTAAATGAACAAATGAATTTTGAATTTTACTCTGCCCACGCTTATATGGCAATGGCTGCTTACTGTACAGCGGAAAGCTACGATGGATTCGCTAACTTTTTCCTTGTACAAGCTGAAGAAGAGCGTTTCCACGCAATGAAACTTTACAACTACATTAATGACCGCGGCGAGCGCGCTATTATTACTGGATTTGATCATCCTAATAACGAATATGAGTCTGTATTGAATGCTTTTGAAGTAGCACTTGAGCACGAGCGTGAAGTAACGAAGCGCATTTATCACTTATCTGATATCGCTTGGGATGAGCGTGAACACGCAACAATTACCTTCTTAAAATGGTTCGTTGACGAGCAAGTAGAAGAAGAAGCTTCATTTGATAGCATCATCCAAAAATTAAAACGTATTACAAGCGATTCAAACGCATTATTTATGCTAGATGCTGAATTAGAGAAACGTACATTTACGCCACCAGCTGAATAATATTTCAATCACCTTAATGAATGTATTAAGGTGATTTTTTTATTTTCTCTCTAGCTTAAAATCACCTTAAATTTCCTTGTATTTGACATAGTACCAGTAAATAAATGGTATTATTTTCAATATGAAGTGAAACTTTAATCAGCGGGGGTTTTGTTCATCCCCACTGATTATTAGCCTTCACCAATCGGGCGTTTACGAGCAGCCCGACTCCCACCTAACTTCTTTGCTCCCGCCGAATTTTGAGGTGGGAGTCTTACTGCTCGGCGAATAGCGGGATAAAATATTATACGAGGAGAGAAAAAATGAATCAGCGTGTAGAAGCTGTTGATGCAATCCGTGGTTTCGCTTTGTTTGGTATTTTACTTGTCAATATGACCTTAATTCAATTTGGGTTCTTTTCCAGTGAAAAACCAACTTACATATTTGGAAAACTTGATGAAGGTGCTAATTGGTTTATTCAATTTTTCGGCACCCACAACTTCATGTCCCTATTCTCTTTTTTATTTGGTCTTAGCATTATTTTGTTGCAAAAAAGTATTATTGTGAAAGGAAAAAAATTCTTCCCCACATACATAAGACGTATTATCATTCTTTTACTACTAGGCTACATTCATGGCACCTTTGTTTGGGAGGGAGATATTTTATTTGCCTACGGGGTTATCGGGATTTTCTTAATGATGTTCATCAATCGAAAACCGAAAACGTTGCTCATTTGGGCATCTATTTTACTAGCACTCATTATGCTCGCATCTTATCAATCGGAATCAACATCGAACCCCTATGATGGCCTCGCACCTTATACTGAAAAGGAACATAAGGTCCATGAGACTGGAAGCTATATGAATCATGTCAACTTTAGATTGACTGAAAATCCTTTTGATTATATGGGGATTAACGGTGTATTCGGATTAGTTTTCATATCAATTTTCGCAATAATTTTTATGTCTCCACTTTTCTTACTCGGAATGTATGTAGGGAAAAAGGGCTGGCTATTTGAGGTCGATCAACATATACCTGCTGTCAAAAAAATATGGCTTATCACTGGGATTTTCTCTTTTACAATTAAAATCTTAGCCATGTTCTTGAAACATCCGATTTTAATTATGTTACAAGATAGTCTTACACCAGTAATCATGACCTTCTTTTACGGAAGCACGATTATTTTATTATTCCATTACAAAAAGGTAGCGCGTTTACTAACATACATGGCGAACATGGGAAAAATGTCGGTTAGTAATTACTTAGCGCAATCTATTATCGCAACAACTATTTTTTACGCATATGGATTTGGCTTATACGGTAAAATTGGCTATTTCTTCGGTATTCTTTTAACCATTGGAATTTATACGATTCAATTATTCGTTAGTACCTATTGGCCACAGAAATACCGAATGGGGCCTGTGGAATATGTGTGGAGATTGGGAACTTATTTAGAGAAACCACGGTTTAAGAAGGACTTGGATAAAGCAAGTTAAACAAAAAGTCGTTTATCCCCCGAAGTGAGAGATAAACGACTTCGTTTGTTTTTATTAAAGCATAACCCCAACGATAACCGCTGATAATATACTTACTAACGTTGCACCGTATACAAGTTTTAATCCGAATGAAGATACAACGTTTGCTTGTTTTCCATCGATACTCTTCGTTGCACCTGCGATAATTCCGATAGATGAGAAGTTCGCAAATGATACAAGGAAGATTGATAAAATACCTACTGTACGAGCTGATAAATCGCCAGCTACTTTTCCAAGATCAAGCATCGCAACAAATTCGTTTGTTACTAATTTCGTCGCCATAATTTGTCCTGCTGTTAGCATCTCTGATGTTGGAATACCCATTACGAATGCTAATGGTGAGAAGATGTATCCTAAAATGCTTTGGAATGTGATTCCGAAAATTGAATCGAATACACCGTTAATTGCTGTAATTAATGCTACGAAACCGATTAACATCGCCGCTACTGTTACAGCGATAGAGAAACCTAGCATAATATATTCGCCTAACATTTCAAAGAATGTTTGTTTCTTATCTTCTTGTAATTCTAAAATGTCATCTTCTTCGTTCACATCATACGGATTAATAATATGAATGATAATAAATCCACTAAATAAGTTTAGTACAAGTGCTGTTACTACATATTTTGGATCAATCATCTTCATATAAGAACCAACGATTGACATCGAAACTGTTGACATTGATGATGCACAAAGTGTGTATAAACGATTTTTCGGTAATTTGCTTAATTGATCTTTTACTGTAATAAATACTTCACCTTGGCCGACAATTGCCGCTGCTACTGCATTATATGATTCAAGTTTTCCTAAACCGTTAATTTTACTTAATACGAAACCGACTGCACGAATGATAATCGGTAAAACTTTAATATGTTGTAAGATTCCAATTAGTACTGCTAAGAAAATAATTGGTAATAATACTGTTAAGAAGAATGGTGCTTGTCCATCATTTGCTAGACCACCAAATACGAAATTAACCCCTGCTTCCGCAAATTTTAAAATAGCGCCAAATCCATCTGCAATCCCTTTTACTAATACAAATCCGACCTTTGTATTTAGTAAGAAATACGCAAGTACCAATTGAATTACAAGCATAACTGCAATTGGTTTATATTTAATTTTCTTACGATCTGAACTTATAAGGAACCCTAGTACAAATACTACAAGTAAACCGACTAGAAACATTACTAACTTCATATGTGAATCCTCCACTTCCATGAGTTATCAGTCGTATAACGAATGACGTCTGACCATTAATGTTAAAAAATATGAACCCCTAAAATTTTTTGAACTGTCTTCTAAAATAGGTAAGCGTTTACATAAATTGCAATTTATAACAGGTAGTCTCTTCTTCTCTACCGTATTTAACGTCTGAAATGGATACCACCTACAAATCAAATTGTAAGCGTTATCTAATTGAAATGCAATATAAATTTTAAAAGATTTTTATATGTTAATATATTCCTAACCGATTGGTTTTTTTATGTAAATTCACCATAAAAAGGGTGGCCCTAGCTATGAGCTAGGGCCACCCTTTTTACCCCGCTTTAACGGGCAGTAAGACCCCCACCTCAAAATTCAGCGAAAACAAAGAAGTTAGGTGGGTGATTAACTGCCCGTAAAAGCCCGATTGGTGAAGGCTAATAATCAGCGGGGGATAAAGCCCCCCACTGATTAAAGTTTCACTTTATAACATAACACCAACGATAATCGCTGATAAAAGACTTACTAATGTCGCACCGTATACAAGTCGTAATCCGAATGATGAAACAACGTTTGATTGGTTTTCATCGATCCCTTTCGTTGCGCCTGCGATAATTCCGATAGATGAGAAGTTCGCGAATGATACAAGGAATACAGAAAGAATACCGACTGTACGAGCTGATAAATCACCAGCTACTTTTCCTAGATCAAGCATCGCAACAAACTCGTTTGATACTAATTTTGTTGCCATAATTTGTCCCGCTGTTACCATTTCTGCTTGCGGGATACCCATTACGAATGCTAATGGAGAGAAAATATATCCTAAAATAGCTTGGAATGTAATACCGAACACTGAATCAAACAAGCTATTGATTGCTGTAATTAATGCTACGAAACCAAGTAACATTGCTGCTACCGTAATCGCAATCGTGAAACCAAGCATAATATATTCGCTTAACATTTCAAAGAATGACTGTTTTTTCTTATTTTCTAACTTCAGTGTATCTTCTTCTTCCGTAATATCGTACGGATTAATAATATGAATAATAATGAAACCACTAAATAAATTTAATACAAGTGCTGTTACTACATATTTTGGCTCAATCATTTTCATATAAGAACCAACGATCGACATCGATACTGTCGACATGGAAGATGCACATAATGTATATAAACGATGTTTTGGGATTTTACTTAATTGATCTTTTACTGTAATAAATACTTCTGCCTGCCCAACAATTGCGGCCGCTACTGCATTATATGATTCTAATTTTCCTAAACCATTTACTTTACTTAGCAGAGTACCAATAGCACGAATAAATATCGGTAAAATTTTAAAGTGTTGCAGAATTCCGATTAACACTGCAAAGAATACGATTGGTAATAAAGCTGTTAAGAAGAATGAAACCTCTCCTTTATTAACAAGACCACCAAATACGAAAACGATTCCAGATTCCGCATATCCAAGAAGTGCTCCAAATCCATCTGAAATTCCTTTTACTAAAATATAACCAATTGGCGTATTTAATAAGAAATACGTTAACGCTAGCTGAATAACAAGCATAATTGCGATTGGTTTATACTTGATTTTCTTACGATCTGAACTTATAAGAAAGCCGAGTACGAATACAACTAGTAGTCCTACAAGAAACATAACAAACTTCATTAATAAAATCCTCCATTTAACTCTTCATTAACGTTGAACGTCTGACTACTCAAAACAAGGAATAATCCGAACTTTCCATTTCTCCTCCAAAACCTTCAATCGGATATGAAAAACCATAAAATCTCTTGTCTCAAAGCCATTTTCCATTCTAACACAAATTATAACTCACATCCGCACTTTTCTTAAAAAAAATACATTTTATTATAAAACACTCATTAATGTTCGTATTTTCCCTCTTCCTTTAGTTTATCACCATAAAAAAACGAGCATCAAATTTCTCTGATGCTCGTTCCTTTTTATTATACAGCTTTTTCTTTATCTGCTACTGCTGGCTTATCCCAGCACTCTGTATTCGTTAAACCAGGGATAGAATCTGCACTGAAGACTGGATCTTTTCCTTGTTTCTTTTGTTTCACATAGTCCGCTAATGCTGCATACGCAAATCTTCCAAGAAGTGTAATCGCAATTAAGTTTGTGATTACCATTAGACCCATAAATAAATCTGCCATATTCCATACAACTTGAAGCGTCGCAACAGAACCGAATAATACCATTCCCACTACCGCAATACGGTAAATCGTTAACCAAGTTTTACTTTGTTTAATAAATTCAATATTCGTTTCACCATAATAATAGTTTCCTAGTAATGAACTGAAAGCAAATAAGAAAATGATAATCGCTAAGAAGCCGCTTGCCCACGAACCGATTTGTGAACTTAACGCCACTTGCGTTAATTCAATACCTTCTAAATTTGTTGCCTTATATGCACCAGAACATAGTACGATAAACGCTGTTGATGTACATACTAAGAATGTATCCACTAATACTCCAATTGTTTGAATAAATCCTTGTTTAGCTGGATGTGTTACATCCGCTGTTGCAGCCGCATTTGGCGCACTACCCATACCTGCTTCGTTCGCAAACAATCCGCGCTGAATACCAAACTTCATTGCAGCACCGATACCGCCACCTACAGCTGAATCTAAACCGAATGCACCTTTAAAGATTTCTGTAAACATATCCGGTATTAAATAATAGTTTTTAATAACAACGAAAATAGCTACTGCAATATAAATAAGTGCCATTGGCGGAACGATCAGCTCAGACATACGCGCGATACTTTTCACACCACCAAAAATAATAACCGCAACTAATACTGCTAATACGATTCCAACAACATAACGCTCAATACCAAATGCATTTTCAAATGCTAATGTCACTGTATTTGCTTGTACTGAGTTAAAAATTAAACCGTAACTAATTGTAATAAGGATAGAGAACCAAATTCCCATCCAACGTTTATTTAAACCTTTTTCCATATAATAAGCAGGACCTCCACGGAAGCCACTACCATCTTTTATTTTATAAATTTGCGCAAGCGTACTTTCTACGAAACTTGAAGACGCCCCAATAATCGCAATAACCCACATCCAAAATACAGCTCCTGGTCCTCCCATAGAAATAGCTAGCGCTACACCAGCTAAGTTTCCGATTCCAATACGAGCTGCTGAACTCATACAAAATGCTTGGAATGACGATACACTGCCCTTTTTACGTGTCTTTCCAGTTAAACCATCACCCATTAATCGAACCATTTCCCCTAAATGAGTAATTTGTACGAATTTCAATTTAATAGAAAAATAAAGCCCTAAACCGATTAACATTGCGATAAGAATATATGACCAAAGAATCGTATTCGTTGATGAAACGAATTGTTCTAAAATATTCATACTGTCAGTCCCCTCCCTTTTTCTTCATAAATTGAATTATATTTAAAAAATATTCAAAAATCAACATTTTTCGACAGGTTATTACTTCCATACGTTAGGTTTTGTAACATAACGGTGTTATTTGTTATGTTTTATGACTTTATATTTATAAAATGTACATAATAAAACAATACATAATTCCATTGACAAAAACACCAACCTGTAACTATAATGATTACATCAAGTTGTAACAAACCTTATTACAACAAATTCATTTACTTTCAGATATACACTTTAACAAAACACTTTGGAGGGATTTATTATGAAACTCGGAATCATCGGAGCAACTGGTAAAGCAGGAAGTCGTATTTTAAAAGAAGCATTAGATCGCGGACATGAAGTAACTGCAATCGTAAGAAACGCTGCAAAAATTACAGAAGAAAATGTAAAGATTTTAGAGAAAGATGTATTCACTCTTACATCTAACGACCTACAAGCATTCGATGTAGTTGTAAATGCATTCGGTGCTCCAGCCGGACAAGAACACCTTCACGTAGATGCAGGAAACGTACTTATCGAAGCTATGAAAGGTGCACCTAATACAAAATTACTTGTTGTTGGCGGCGCTGGTAGCTTATTTGTAGACGAAGAGAAAACAACACGTGTATTTGATACACCAGGATTCCCAAATGAATATCTTGCAACAGCTCAAAACCAAGGTAAAAACTTAGAAATCCTAAATCAAACAAATGATATTACTTGGACATTCATTAGCCCTTCTGCACTATTCGCATTAGGAAAACGCACTGGCTCTTATACAGCTGGCAAAGACAACCTTCTTGTTAATGCGAAAGGTGATAGCTACGTAAGTTACGAAGACTTTGCGGTAGCAGCACTTGATGAAATCGAAAATCCAAAACATGTAAACGAACGCTTCACAGTTGTTTCTGAAGCTGAGTAATAGAAAAAAATGCGCGTAGATCCAATATCTACGCGCATTTTTTATTACAATGTCCCCTTTACTAGTTCTAATCCACTTTGAGTGATTTTAAATACAACTTCTGCTGAAGCTACTTGTTCTGCTAACTCATTCTTTTTATACCATTTCAGACGACTTGGTTCTGCATGATACACTTTTACAACATCCCCATACTCAAATGGAGTACCATTTACTTGTTCTGCAAAATTCTTTGAGGTTTCTTGACCGTCTGCTGATATATGCTTTTTCTCATTTCCATTTTGATCATAAATCGTAAAACCTAAATACTGTTCGTTCACAAAACGATAATGAATCACATCATTCGTAAATGTTGCATGTAATTTCTTTTCGTCATGATTTAACGTAACAATAGAACGTGTAACATTGGACACACCTTGATACACCAGGCTATCTCCATACGTCACTTCAATCGGTACTTCTGTTATTGTCTTATTCCCAAAACGATCTTTCGTCTCTACTTTTACTTTTTGCTCACCGAGTTTCATTGTGTCTGGTTTCTCTACAAATCCAATTACTTCTCCGTCTTTTACTTCAACAAAGTTTTTCACTTCTAACTTTTCAGCATCTGTTCCGATTACTACTTTTTGCTGTACTGCCTTTACTTCTTGTAGAGCTTCTATTCTTTCAAAACCTTTTTCTGTTACTTTAAAGAATAATTCTTTTTCTACTTTCGCCTTACCTTGACCAGTAAAGTTATTATTTTGATACCAATTAAATCGATCCGATTCTGCATGATACACTTTTACAACGTCACCGTATTCAAATTCTAAGCCGTTAATCGCTTTTGCAAACTCTTTCGTGTTTTCAACACCTTTTACAGTCGCTTTCTTCTTCTCCATTCCTTTTTGATCTAATAATGTAAATTCAAAGTACGTTTCTTCTTTAAAATAATGGTGCACCGGATTCGAATCAGCTGTCGTACTGAATTTTTTCTGATCATGTTGCAATGTTACAATCGATTTAATATCAGTACTATAATTTAGCCCTTTAAATACCAAGCTATCCCCATACGTTACTTCTAGTGATACTTCCGTTACTTTCTTATTCCCGAAACGATCTTTCGTTTCTACCTTTACTTTTTGTTCTCCGATTTTCGTTGTATTTGGTTTCTCTACAAAACCAATCACTTCTCCATCTTTCACTTGAACAAAATCTTTTGCATTTAATTTTGCATCATCTGTTCCGATTACTATTTTTTGTGGTACTGCCTTTATTTCTTGCTGAGCTTCCATTCTTTCGAAACCTTGCTCCGTAACTTTAAAGAACACTTCATGAACGCCATACTGTGCATCCACGAATTCATTCTTTTTATACACTTTAAATCTATCAAACTCTCTTTGATACACTTTTACTATATCGCCATATTCGAACGACATTCCCTTAAATTTCTCTGCGAATGCTTTCGTATTTTCAGACGCTTTTACAGATACTGCTTTCTTCTCTTTCCCATCTTTATCATATACAGTCATTCCCATATATTTCTCATCCGCAAATGAAGTATGCATTTTACCTTCTGAATCTGTTGTACCGAATTTCTTCTCTTCATGGTTCAAAGTTACAACCGATTTAATGTTTGTTCCGCCATAACTTGTACCAAAGAACATAATGCTATCTCCGTAAATTACTTCTAACGGCACTTCTGTCACTTTCTTATTTCCAAAACGATCTTTCGTCTCTACCTTTACTTTTTGCTCACCGATTTTTGATGTATTTGGTTTCTCTACAAATCCAACTACTTCTCCATCTTTTACTTCAACAAAGTTTTTCGCTTCTAACTTTTCTACATCCGTTCCGACTACTACTTTTTGTGGATTTTCTTTTACTGTTTGCTCACCGTCTAACCTTTCAAATCCATTTTCAGTAATTTTGAAGACTAATTCCTTTATCTCTTTACTATTTCCTTCTCCCACATATAAATCTTTTTGGTACCAATGTAAACGAGAAGATTCTGCATGGTATACTTTCACAACATCTCCATACTCAAATGCAAGTCCATTTACTTCCTTGGCAAAAGCTTTCGTATTCTCCAAACCTTTTACCGCTATATTTTCCTTCTCTTTTCCCTCTTTATCGTACAGTGTGAATTCAAAATACTTCTCATCTTTAAAGTAATCATGAATCAGATTCTTTGTATCTGTTGCACTCAGTTTTTTCGTATCATGATGTAACGTTATAATTGACTTCATATCGTCAGTACCATAGCTTAATCCATATACAAGTAAGCTATCTCCATCTTTTACTTGTACGAAGTTTTTCGCTTCTAACTTTTCAGCATCTGTTCCAATTACTACTTTTTGCGGTACTGCTGTTACTTCTTGTAAACCATCTTTAAATTCGAACCCTTGCGGAGTGATTTGGAATAATTTTTCTTTTTTTTTTTTAGCATTTCCTTGATCTACAAGTGCGTTATTTTGATACCACTTCAAACGGTCTGGTTCTGCATGGAATACTTTTACTACATCACCATATTCAAAATCCAATCCATTTAGTTCAAGCGCAAATCGTTTTCCATTTTCTTGCCCTTCTGCCGATACACTTTTCTTTTCAATCCCATTTCGATCATATACCGTTAAGCCCATATATTCTTCTTTTTCAAAACGGTAATGTATTTTATTATTAGTAAAGTTTACATTTAATTTTTTTTCATTGTGACGAAGCATCACTGTCGACATTACTTCATTTGAAAGTCCTTGAAAAATTATACTGTCACCATAAACTCCATTAACTTGGACAGGAATTGAATTTTTATTTCCTTTCTCATCTTCAATTTCTACTAACACTTCCTGTTTTCCATTCTCTAATTTAGGCCATATGATCTTACCTGTTACTTTTACATTCTCACCTAAATTTTGAACGAGTTTACTCGCCTCGTTTTCATCAGAATCCGTACCAACTAAAAGGTTTTGTACCTCATTAGCAGGTTCACCATACGGAACCTTATACGGTTCAACTTGCCTCTCGCGAATATCATTACTATCAGTAGCTTTCCATATTTCTTTTTCTAATTTAGGTAAATTTAATTTTTCTATCTTCTCTCTAGTATCATCATTTGGCGTTAATCCCCATTCCTCAAAGAAAGGAATTAAATTTTGCCCAGCCACTTTTGATGTCATATAAATAAATAGTTGCTTTTTCTCTTCATCAGAATTAGGCATTTCACTCTGAGGCAACAAACGATAAGCTTGATGTAACCTAGGATAAAAATGTTCTCCATACACTACATTTAATTGCCAAAACATTGTAAGAGGATTGATTTCATCAATGACCCTTTCTGCTTTAGGTCTCTCTAAATACTCAAATGATTCTTTATAGTGCTCATCCATTTCTAATTGATTCCCTAATGCCTTTTGAACAGCTAATGAGTAAATATTTACTGTGACTTCTCTTACTTTAGACCACTTCCAAGGTTCTTGCTGATGTAAATGTCCAACTTCATGCCATGGTCCCCAGCCATCCTTTTCAAGTACTTCTAAATCTAAAACTCTATTCATTGCCGTCGGGATATATCCTGTATGATAATTTGTCGCAAACATAAAGTTCCCTTCAGCAGGCTTCCGTTTTTCAACAAACTGAACATAATGAGTTGGAGATTTCGCAACCCCAACACCGTCCTCAGATAATCCTGCCACTGCGTTTTCCAAACGAATAATCTTATCGTGTAATTTCATTAGCTCTGTTGGATCCGTATTCTTCGTATATTTCTGCACAGAATCATAAGTAGTAGTAACTAAGCTTCTCTCACCTTTTAATTCAACTGCATAAGGATCCTTATATTTTTTTAACATTTCATCCCAATCTTTTTTCGTATGTTTACCTAAAATAAACAAAGGGAAGTGGCTACCACCATTCGTAACTGTAGCTGTTACATTACCTTCGCTATTCATATTGTAAAAATATAAAATACCGCCTCTTGGAGATGAAATAACGTTTTTCCCTGGTTTTAAATCAAACTCTTCTGGATCCTTTTCATCATAAGATCCCGTTCCTATGAAAGCTTGAATAGACTGCGTTCCTTTTATGTCAATTGTAATCTCTTCATTTGGCGCTGCATAAATTCCAGTCGGCTCATTAGCAGAAAGTTTCCAAGTAACTCTTAAACGTTCATTTTCTTCATCTACGCTACCTTTACTCGGCAACTGAAACGCCCTCTGCTCAAATTTATTCTCTTCTAAATTCCCACCTTTATTCTCTTCCAAAGGTGCCGCATATCCTTTTGATGCTTCGAAAGCTACTGGTGATAATAATGTAGATATGCATATACCAGCTACTAATACCCTACTCTTCTTTTTCTTCGACATAATCTGTGTCCCCTATTCTTTTTGTAATGCAAACCATCATAGATATATTTATTTACTGTAAAATCAAATTATCTTTATACAATCATTTAATATATACAACTCAACCTCGCGCCCCTACACCTCTTACCATCGTTCACTTTAAATGTATCCTCTTTCTTATGTGACAAATTTTTAAAAGCGAAAGTTCCTCCTCACCTTTCTCTATATTTCGTGATGAGTTCTCTTTTTCATGTCAAAATAATGGTGAGAGATGGTTTTATCAAGTATTGTTGTCTATACATGAAAAATGTGTATAAAAATATCTTTTTTTACAATTCATTCATAGGCATCCATCTATGGACAGTTTTTCCAAAATGAATTGTACATGATTTCTTTCTCGTTAGATAGCCTTTTCGATTAGATTAATATTACAATTTTATGAATTCAATTCAATAAATCTTAATATTTAGATTTTTATCTTTTAATGTTATTTTAAAATAAAAACCTGTCCGAAAGATACTATTCTTTCGGACAGGTTTTTATTAATCCAGCATTCGTTTCATTATAAATCCTTTTCCATGTAACCACTCATCCTCTATTTCACCGGTTAAATGGAATCCAATTGATTCATATAATTTTTGTGCAAGTTTGTTTTCTGGATGTATGCTTAAATACATAACTTTGCAATTGTATTCTGTTGTAAAATGCTCCATTAACAAACGCAATAATGGTTTTGCATACCCTTTTCCTTGGCATGCACTATCGATGACAAATTGATTTAAATATACAGCCTTTTCTTCTTCCTCAAACCAGCCATACATTGCATATCCAATAGGTATATCAGCATCATATAGACCTACTGAAACTGCAGCTTCTTTATATTTTGTTTCAGCATCAACTAAACAAGTTCCAACTGTACTTTCAATAAATTTATGCTGTTCTTCTGTTACTTTTAAGTTAGCAATTTCATACCGATTTTCTTTCGTTATTTCACAAATACGAAGTTTCATTTTTTATCTCTCTTTCTAATTTCTTGTTTTCATTATACCGTACAGATCAAAACATTAATGCTGGCGATGTAAGAAATCCAAAGCATGCAAAAAAGCACTGGCAAACGCCAATGCTTTTTCCACTATCTTTTAATTTGATTCGGTTTATGTGGTTCATTTGGTGTATAGGGTTTATTTGGTTTATTATCATGACCATTTGCTTTTTTCCAACTTACCGCCAACTCTGGACTTGTTTTCTCTTCACTACGCTCAAGTAACACAACTGCATTTTGAATTGTCGGTGTTCCTTTATGTGCAATTCCTTGTAGTTTCGTTAAATTCCCTGATACTTTAAAGCTAAATCCACCCGATGGTGTTTGTTTCGGAATTAAAATGCGGAACTTTTCTCCTACATTAAATTCTGTTTTTCCCTCGCCTTTTTCATTTACGAACTTCGCGCCTTCTGGTGCACCTGTTGCTTGCACTTTATACGTTCCACTTTTTGCATTTGTTTGCACTGTGTATAAACCTGTTTCAAAAAACTCATTTTTTAATACTGCCTCTTGTTCTTCTGATGGTACTACACTCATCGTAATTTCTTGTAGTTCCTCACTAGCGCTTGCTTTTGCAACTATATCTTTCGTTACTTTTTCTACATTTTTATTACGGAAATCTAAATCGTTAATATCAATTTGTTTTAACGCATTCCACACCGCAAGCTGCGTTGCGTAATGTGCCTCTCTCCAATCGGAAACACCTAATTCTTGTGGGCTCTTCTGCGGATACCCGTTTAATAGTACACGGTATACGTTAATATCTACTTTACCCATTTCAGGTAAATCTTGGCCGCTCGGAGATTTCAAATCCACATTTAAGCAAAAAGCAATTTTGCCATCTGCTGTTTTAATAAGCTCTGTTCGAATTGGTTTTTTCTTTGACTTACTATAACTCCAATCCATTTGATACTTCGTGTGATCCATAACCTCTGCGGATGCCTTTTGAAGTGGGAATAATAAGTTCGCAAATACAAATAAAACACTCAAAAAAGCGGCCATTAGCTTGAACGATCGTTTTATATTCATGTCTACAACCCCTTATAAAATAACAAATTTACTACTATGTATTATTTAGTTAGAAAAGTTTTTTATGCATAGACAAAACAAAAAAGAGTGCAAACTTTTTTGCACCCTTTGAACTTACCTCTATTAGAAATCAAAGTTATCAGGATTTGGACCAACGCGGTGGTTCTGATTTAAAGCATCAATCTTTTCCATATCTTCTTTTGTTAATTCGAAGTCGAATATATTAGCATTCGCAATAATACGCTGTTCTTTCGTTGATTTCGGAATCGTTACAACTTCATTTTGAAGATCCCAACGTAAAATGATTTGCGCTGTTGTTTTACCGTACTTATCAGCAACTTCTTGTAAAGTTTCATTATCTAATAATTGCCCTTGCATAAGTGGTGACCATGCTTCCATTTGGATTCCTTGTTCTTTACAGAAAGCTTGTAGTTCTTTCTGCGTTAAACGCGGGTGATATTCGACTTGGTTAATCATCGGCTTAATTTCCGCACCTTCCATTACATCTTTCAGATGATGGATTTGGAAGTTACTTACGCCAATTGCACGCACGCGTTCTTCTTTATAAAGTGTTTCTAACGCTCTCCACGAATCTTTATATTTCCCTTCAACAGGCCAATGGACAAGATATAAATCTAAATAATCTAGTTCTAATTTTTTTAAGCTCTCTTCGTATGCAGCAAGTGTCGTTTCATATCCTTGATCTGCGTTCCACACTTTTGAAGTGATGAATAAATCTTCTCGAGAAATTCCTGCTTCTTTTATACCAGCGCGAATGCCTTCTCCAACTGCTTTTTCATTTCCATAAATCGCAGCTGTATCAATGCTACGGTATCCTTCTTTAATGGCTACTTTCACAGCCTCTACAAGTTCCGGTCCATCTTCTACTTTAAATACACCTAAACCGAACCAAGGCATTTCCACACCGTTATGCAATGTTGTTTTACTTTGTAAATTTTTCATTATATTTTTCTCTCCTTTATTTTGCTTGATCTCTTTTTTCTAAGTTCATACTCCAAGCTGTTAAAATAACAGCGCCTACTACCATAATGCCGCCTACCCAAGCTGTATGAATTAATCCTAACGAGTTCGTTACAATACCGCCCAAATAAGCCCCAAGAGCAATTCCTGCGTTAAATGCTGCAATATTCATTGCTGATGCGATATCAACGGCACTCGGCACGAAACGCTCAGCCAATATAACGACATACACTTGTAGTCCTGGAACATTCATAAACGCGAATAGCCCCATAAAAATAATTGTGATAAGCCCCGCTACTTGAAACGGCGCTGTAAATGTTAGTACGAATAATACAATTGCTTGAATAAAGAACATGTAAAATAGTGCACGAATTGGATTATGATTCGATAATTTTCCGCCGACCATATTCCCAATCGCAATTGCAATCCCGTACACTAACAAAATGATTGTAACGGTACTCGATTTAAATCCTGTTACTTCTTGTAATAGCGGAGATAAATACGTAAATGTTACGAATGTTCCTCCGTATCCTAATGCAGTAATGACGAAAACAAGTAAGAGTCTTCCGTTCGTGATAAGTTTGAATTGATCACGAAATGATACTCGTGTACCCTTTTTTAAGTTAGACGGAATTAACATGCTGTTTGCGACTAAGGCAACAATTCCAATGACCACAATCACCATAAAAGATGCTCTCCAGCCAAATTGTTGACCAATAAACGTTCCAATTGGTACACCTGTAATCGTCGCAACGGTTAAACCAGTAAACATAAATGCTATTGCACTAGCACGTTTATTCTCTGGTACAAGCGCAGCCGCAATTGTGGATCCTATCGACATAAAAACGCCGTGTGCAAACGCAGATACAACCCTCGCCATAAGCAACACAGTAAAACTTGTTGCCACTGCCGCAATTCCATTACCAATAATGAAAATAATCATAATCCACATTAATAACGTCTTTCGCGACATACTAGCTGTTAATGACGTTAATACTGGGGCACCAAACGCTACCCCTAATGCATATAAAGAAACGGTTAAACCCGCTGTTGTAACAGAAACATGTAAATCCTCTGAAATAGATGGTAATAAACCGACACTAATAAATTCGGTTGTACCAATTCCAAACGCACTAATTGCTAGTGCTAATAAAGCAAACATACTTCTTCGATTCGTCTGTACCGCTGAAGAAGATACTGTATATGAATTCAATTGAACTCCTCCTTAATGCGAGAAATCCAATCATAATAGTGTGATAAAAAGGCCTTTTTATCTTCTACAAAAATAATGTTACTGCTGATATATGCTATTATGAATGGCTTCACTCTTTTTTTGAAGAACGCACTTTAAAGTACGATAGGTACCAAAAAGTAACATAGGCACTTTTTAGTACCGTACTACTCATTTCCCTCTTACGTATGCTATTATGGAACATATTCAACATGATAAAAAGTACGTACTTTAAAGTGCTATAGGTACTTTTTAGTAACATTTAAATTATTTGGCTTCTTTTGTTGGAGAACTGAAATCTACATTCATCAAAGGAGATTTTTATATGAAGAAATATAATATTCCCGTTGAAGCGACTTTAGAGGTTATCGGCGGAAAATGGAAAGTCGTTATTCTTTGCCACTTAACGAAAGGTACAAAGAGAACGAGTGAATTAAAACGTCTCATGCCTGGTATTACACAAAAGATGTTAACACAGCAATTACGCGAATTAGAAGAAGACGGAGTTATTCAAAGAAAGGTATACAATCAAGTACCACCGAAAGTAGAATATTCTCTTACAGACTACGGTTGGTCTTTAGAATCCATTCTTGATTCTCTTTGTACTTGGGGCGAATGCCACCTTGAAAAAAGCGGTAACACATCAATGCTAATTACAGAAGGTGAACAATAAAAAAAGGAAAAAATGAACATAAATTTGTCCATTTCCTCCTTTTTTTCTTTATATATATGTACATTTTTAAGATAGATAAAATAATTTATGCGCTTTCATGCCTTGTCAGTACTAGGTTACAGAATCAATATCAAATAATTAGGAATCATTTTTATGTTAACATACGTGTATATAGTATATAATATAGGATATATATTATATACACTTTCCGATAAGGGAACTTTCCATTATGCGGACAAGCCATGTATCGGACAGTTCATAAATAATAGGTAGGACATTATGGTTTTGGATTTATGATTTCAGCTTACTTGCTGTCATAAATTTAAAGGCATTTTATTGTGCTTTGTGAAACTTTGTATAAAGTTTCGCAAGTGTTTACTATCTTATCTATCAAAAATAAGAGTATTGCTATCGTAAAGGAGAATTGGAGATGCCAGAAACTATGACTCAAACAAAGCCAGAACAAGAAACTGTACAAATTTCTGCTAGCCAAGGACAACTTGATGTACTTGATCAGTTGTTAAAACCTGAGGTACAAGAATCATTAACAACACTAGTAGAACAGCTTCCAAAATTAACTGAGCTTGTTAACATTTTAACTAAGTCTTATGACTTCGCTCAAACTGTTGCTACTGATGAAGTATTAAAAAGCGACACTGTTAGTGCAATCACAGAGCTTGTAGAACCTGTAAAAGATACAGTGAAAAGCATGGCTGCAACTGCTATCGAAGCGAAAGATCGTGCTGATGAAAGCAACGAAGTTATCGGCCTGTTCGGTCTATTAAAATTACTAAAAGACCCACAAGCACAAAAAATGTTCCGCTTTGTGAACGCATACCTTCAAATTAGTGCAGAACGTAACAATAAATAATTTAACTTATAACAACAATTAGTAAAGACGGGGGATATCATACTATGTCAAAACAAATTGTCATCTTAGGCGCTGGTTATGGCGGTCTTCTTGCCGCTTTAAACGTACGTAAATATTACAGCAAATCAGAAGCACAAGTTACAGTGATTAACCAATACCCAACGCACCAAATCATCACTGAACTACACCGCCTTGCAGCTGGTAACGTTGCTGAGCAAGCAATTGCAATGCCACTTACAAAGCTTTTCAAAGGTAAAGACATCGATCTTAAAATTGCAACAGTTGAGTCATTCTCAGTTGATAGCAAAGAAATCAAACTAGCTGGTGGCACTACGCTATCTTACGATGCACTTGTAGTTGCTTTAGGAAGTAAAACTGCTTACTTCGGTATTCCAGGACTAGAAGAAAACAGCATGGTATTAAAATCTGCTGCTGATGCAAACAAAATCTACAAACACGTTGAAGACCGTATTCGTGAATACGCTAAAACGAAAAACGAAGCTGATGCTACAATCGTAATCGGTGGTGGCGGATTAACTGGCGTTGAGCTAGTTGGTGAGCTTGCTGACATTATGCCTAAACTTGCAAAAAGCCACGGCGTAAATCCAAAAGAAGTTAAACTTCTTCTTGTTGAAGCAGGTCCAAAAATCCTTCCAGTATTACCAGACCACTTAATCGAACGTGCAACTGCTAGCTTAGAAGCACGCGGTGTTACATTCTTAACAGGTCTTCCTGTAACAAACGTTGCTGGTAATGAAATCGACTTAAAAGACGGTCAAAAAATCGTTGCTAACACATTCGTTTGGACAGGCGGCGTACAAGGTAATCCATTAATTGGTGAATCAGGTCTTGAAGTAAACCGCGGTCGTGCAACTGTTGATGCACATCTACAATCTACTTCTCACAAAGACGTATTCGTTGCTGGAGACAGCGCTGTTGTCTTCTCTCCAGACGGTCGTCCATACCCACCAACTGCACAAATCGCTTGGCAAATGGGTGAGTTAATTGGATACAACTTATACGCAGCACTAGAAGGCAAAGCATTCGAAGAGTTCGCACCTATCAACTCTGGAACACTTGCTAGTCTAGGACGTAAAGATGCTGTTGCTACAATCGGAGCAAGCAATACTCCGCTTAAAGGTTTACCAGCATCATTAATGAAAGAAGCAAGTAACGTTCGTTACTTATCACACATTAAAGGTCTATTCAGCTTAGCATACTAATCTGAATATAAGCCCGAATCATGCCCTGCATGGTTCGGGCTATTTTTATCCCGCTATTTGCGGGCTGATAATCAGTGGGGATGTACAAAACCCCCCACTGATTAAAGTTTCACTTTATCCGTAATTTTCTCTAACTTATTTATTCGACAAAAGAATAATATAACCTCTTTAATTATCAAAATATACTGACTTTTTTATGTCGAAATTGTGTATATGAAAAGAGCGGAAGTAAATATCTTCCCTACTTCCGCTCTTTCACAAGAACTATTCTCCTAATTCCACTAAGCTGTAGTTCTTCTTCCCTTTACGAATAATGATGAATCGTCCATCAAATGAATTTTCTACAGTAACATCTGTACCCACATCCGTTACTTTTTCACCATTCATAGATATAGCCCCATTATTAATATCTTCACGCGCTTGACGTCTAGAAGGTTCAATTCCTAAATCAACTAGCCACTCTACGATATTTTTCGTCTCTTTTGAAGATTGGAATGTCGGCATCTCTTTAAAGCCTTGTTCAATTTCATCAGCTGTTAACGACTTAATATCTTCGCTAAATAACGCTGCTGTAATTTTCACTGCCTGTAAAAATGCTTCTTCTCCATGAACGAATTTCGTCATTTCTTCCGCTAATACTTTTTGTGCTTCACGTTTATGAGGCTCTGTTTCTACCTTCGCTGCTAATTCATCAATTCGCTCTTTCGTTAAGAACGTAAAGTATTTCAAGTATTTAATTACATCACGGTCATCTGTATTCACCCAGAACTGGTAAAATTCAAACGGTGTTGTCTTTTCCGGATCAAGCCAAATAGCACCACCTGCTGATTTACCAAACTTCGTACCATCTGATTTTAATAATAATGGAATCGTTAATCCGAATACTTTCGCTTCATGACCTTCTAACTTACGAATTAAATCTAAACCACTCGTAATATTTCCCCATTGATCACTACCACCAATTTGCAATTGAACATCTTCTTTTGTGTATAAATGATGAAAATCCATCGCTTGCAAGATTTGGTACGTGAATTCTGTGAAAGAAATCCCTGTATCTAAACGACTTGCGACAATATCTTTCGCTAACATGCTATTTATGCTAAAGTTTTTTCCGTAATCACGTAAAAACTCGATAATGTTTATTTTATGTGTCCAGTCATAGTTATTTACCATCTTCACTTCGCTATTCCCGCCAAAGTCAAATAGCTTTTTCATTTGCGCTGTTAACGCATCTACATTATGCTGCACCACTTCTAAAGTTTGCAGTTGACGCTCTGATTGACGTCCACTTGGATCACCAATTGTTCCTGTTGCCCCGCCAATTAAAATAACCGGATGATGACCAGCTAATTGGAATCTCTTCATCATCATAAACGGAATCAAATGTCCGATATGCATACTATCACCAGTCGGATCAACTCCGCAGTATAGTGAAATCTTTTTCTCTTCTACTAACTTACGTAAACCTTCTTCATCTGTCTGCTGATTCACAGCACCGCGCCATTCTAATTCATCAATAATATTCATCTTTTGTCATCCCCTTTATTTTTTTGAAAACAAAAAAGCCCCTATGTCTACAATAGACATAGGGACGATTATTCACCGTGTTACCACCCAGTTTGCATAAATAGCATAGCTATTCATACCACTCTTAGCAATAATATCGATTGCTAGTCCGCTTAGCGTTACCTAAGATACTCCAGAGTGTAATTCACAAGTTTGTTTGTGCTAGGTTCCAGCAATCCCTAGCTCTCTTTGATAACAGTGACAAACTGCTACTGGGCTCTTTCAACGTATATTTTATTTGTTAAATTATTAGCCATTATATTGAATCCAAATCAAATTGTCAACAATACCCAAATGTTATTTCGAAATAATTCATACTTTTATACGTTTTTTATTCAAAGATTACTGTAGATCTTCTCCAATAATCCTTACTTCTCTCTCTAATTTCACACCGAATTTTTCTTCAACAGTTGTTTGTACGAAATGAATTAAATCGATATAATCTTGTGCAGTTCCGTTATCAACATTCACCATAAATCCAGCGTGTTTTAAAGAAACTTCAACTCCGCCAATTCGCTTACCTTGCAGTCCTGATTCCTGAATAAGCTTACCCGCAAAATTATTTGGTGGACGCTTAAATACACTGCCACATGAAGGATACTCTAAAGGTTGTTTTGATTCACGCTTATACGTTAAATCATCCATCTTTTCCTTAATCTCTTCACGTACACCTTCTTCAAGTTCAAACCTCGCTTCAAGAATAATGTAATGATTGTTCGCAAATACACTCTTACGATATCCAAATTCAAATGCATCTTTCGTTAAAGTACGTAGCTCTCCATCACCTGTCATTACGACAGCTTCTGTTAGCACATATGCAACCTCACCGCCATATGCACCAGCATTCATATATAACGCTCCGCCAACTGAACCTGGTATACCACAAGCAAACTCAAGTCCTGTTAAACAGTGATCTAATGCAATTCGTGACACATCAATAATTGCTGCACCACACCCCGCAACAATCGCTGTCCCTGTTACAGTAACATTTGTAATATGAATTAAACTTACTGTAATCCCGCGCAGACCACCGTCTTTAATAATAACATTAGAGCCGTTTCCTAAAAACGTAACTGGAATATTGTATTGATTCGCATACTTTATAACTTCTTGAATTTCATCATAATTCGTAGGAGAAACGAACACATCCGCTTTCCCGCCCACTTTAATATGCGTATGATTCTTTAACATTTCATCTTGCTTCACATGACCTTCAGGCAATACTGTACTTAAATATTTATAAACCTCGTGCATATCCATTTTACGATTCCTCTATTTCTATAATCTTTTTATCCCGCTATATACGGGTCCATAATATCCCCACATAAAAATGCATTACAAAACAACAGCTAACGTGGTGAATACAGTGTACATAAAGCACACCTATAAACCTCTTAAATTATAAGAGGTTCCACTCATATTAAAATATATATCGCATAATAAAGCAACCCAAATGGGCTACTAAACTTGACATGTAACCATATAGACAACAATTTGTAAAATATATAGGTTTTTCAAAGTAATACCCTTCAATATCTTACTATACCATACGAAAGAAAAGTGGTATTTTTTTGTAATCTTTACTTTATTTTCATCAATAAAAAAAGAGCACATCCCACAGAATGTGCCCTTTCTATACTTTTTAACTTATTTTTCGTTCTCTTCTTTTTCCTTATCAAACCATAATAGCTCATCGTCATCAACTTCACCATTATAATTGATTAGAATCTCTTCTCCCGCTTTTATATCTTTGTAAGCAAAGAAGTTAAACGTATGATTCTCGAAGACAATATCATACGTTGCATTCGGATTATATGCATGATTAAATAACATGCCGTATCCTAACAGGAATGCCGTATGATTTACCCCATACTCAAATGCGTAGTCAGCAAGTAACGTTTTCTCAATGTGTTCATGCTGTTCATTCGGATAAGAGATAACTGGTGCTGAGTGAATCAACTCACCCTTTTTAATATCACGAGTTGCAAATACCCCTCTATTAAATTCTCCATCACTAAGTTCAGAAGTCTTAACTTCGATCATATGCGTCACCTATATAATTCTTTCTTTGAAGTATTTTATTCCGCTATTTGCGGGGTTCAACTAATAATCAGTAGCGTATAGCCCCACTAATTAAAGTCTCAGTTTATCTCCTTAAGCTTGGCAGAAAACGCGCAGAAAAGCAATTAAATTACTATCAAGTATTCATTTAAATGAAAAAAGAGCACACATGGTGTACCCTTTTTAAGAGATATTACTTTTCTAAAATATCTTCTAGCAACTTCACTTGCTCGCTAACAGTATGTAACGTCTTCACCGATGTATCATTTCGATGCTTTTCTTCTTCAACACTCGCTAACACTTCTTCCGTAGCTGCAGAAGTTTGTTGAATTACGTTAGAAGCATGTGTAACGTCCTTTACGATATTCGTCGTTTTAGCTTGGAAACTTTCTTGATGACCAACAATCTCCCTCATTACATCATTAATCGCATCAATAAACTTCCCTAAATCCGTTACATTCGTCAAAACACTTGCTAACATTTCGTTACATTCTTCTTGTACTCTTTCTGACTTCTCTACCTGCACTTCTACTTTACTTGCTTGATTACTAAACTCCTTCAAAATCCCTTGAATTCTCCCCGCAGAACGATTCGATTCTTCAGCAAGCTTTAATACTTCATTCGCTACAATAGCAAAACCTTTTCCATGCTCGCCTGCCCTTGCAGCCTCAATATTTGCATTTAAAGCTAGCAAACTCGTCTGACTTGAAATATTCGTTATTACATCTACAATTTCATTAATTTGTTTCGATTGTGTCATTAATTCTCTAAATATCGTTCCTGTTTGTGAAACAACATCATTTAAACTTCTCATGTTAGCTTCAAAATTTCTTAAAGTATTTACACTACCCTTTGAGATTTCCAAACTTTCATCAACACGCATCGACGCATTTCTTACTTGAGAGATGATTTGGTCAATATTTCCCTCCATATCATTCAATACTTCTACTGAACGTGACATCATCTCTGATTGCGATTGAGTTCCCACTGCTACTTCTTCAAAAGCAAAGTTAATTTCACTCATTGACTCCATCGATGTATTCATATTTTGTCTTAAATGATTGAAATTACTATCTAACTTCACAACTGTTCTCTCAATAAGCCTTTGCGTTTCTTCTAACTCCTGAGCTTTCTTCATCACCGCTTGCTTCTCATCCCTTAAACGAGCCAAAAGATTAGAACCAATCTTCGTTACACCCCACATAGCGATCGTTACAATCGCTAACAAGCTTGCGAAATTTGCAGCTTCAGATGACGCTGTATACGCAAAAAATTGATTTGGCCAATAACTACAAAGTATAAATGTAACAACAACTGCTACCCCGCCAAGAATTAAAATAAGACGTTCACTCAAATAAATAAGTGAAACCGCTAATGTAAAATAGACCATTTGAAATACAGCTGGGCTTTCATTAAATGCTTGTACCATAATGAAAGACATAATAAGTAGCATACATGTCATGATGTATTTATACATTGCTTCCATACTTTCTATAAAAGTAAGCAGCGTTCCAAATACTACGATAGAAATACCACACATCCAAAATGCTATTGCTCTCTCTGTAAAAATATATCCGTAATACCCAATCGCGATTATCCCAAGGAAGAAACTACACATCGTGATAAATAGCAATAAATGATTTTTCTGTGATTCTTTCTCAAGGTTAGAAAAACAAGTTCTCTTTAACCACTCCATATATGAAGCCCCCCCTTCTACTCATACGTATCGATTACTTCAGCTTGAATACCGCACTCACTGGGTTATGATCGCTATTTTCAAACTTCAAATCTTTCCCTTGTACATTTACAATTTCAACATTCGGTGAAACGATAAAGCCATCAATAATCGTGACGAAATTTTCACCTTCCACATATTTCTTCACATCATCTCTCACAGTCATAACAGACGGATCTACAGCCCACTTAAAGCCACCATCAGTAAAGTCCTTTGGTAACTCTACTAACCACTCAGGACGCTCTTTCACGAACTTCGGATCACTTAACTGAGCGTTAGAAATTAATTGATTCCAGTCTCCGCCCATTATTACATAATCACCATTTTTATAATGCTTGTTCATATATTCTTTTAAATACTCCACTTGCTGCTTTCTAATTTTTCCGCCTTCATCATAAGCAGACAAATGTAAATTTACGAGTCTAACAAATTTCCCATTATTAACAGGAATTTTATGTTCAACAATCGCTCGGTCTAAATCAAATAAACGCTTTGGCCACGGCTCCATTCCAGGAAGCTGAAATCTCTTCGCTGTTTGAACCGTATATTTAGAAAATGTACTTAATCCAGCTTCAGCATATCCCATTGGACTTGTGATTGGTACAGGAACCCATTTTGTATCATAGTTCTTTCCGAACGAAGAAGCATAATCAGGTAGTCCTTTTTTCAAAAATTCATGCCCATTTACATCAAATGATCGCATTGATTTTATATCTATTTCTTGTAATAGCGCAAAATCACTATTCTCATTTTGTAAAAACGAAAGCATATTCTTTAAGTTAGTTTCCGTTTGTTCTTTACTACTTGAACCAGATCCTTTTCCCCCATCCATAAAGAAGTCTTGATCCTTATCTAGTCCAGCATATCCAATATTAAATGTTGTAACTTTAAATTCATTTCCATGCGCAATTACGCGCTCCTTATTGTTTTCCACCTTCAAGCTTATAACATCAGCCGGCTGTTCTTTTGTAAGTGTCATATAAGCTAAAAACCCACCTACAACTCCCACACCTACTAAAATACATATAAGTACTATTTTTAATAACTTTTTCAAACAAACGACTCCTTTTCTAAAACATACGATTTTACTTTTCTTTATTTTCAGTTAAATAAAAAAATGACAGACATACGAAATATTTTATCACACTGAAAACCTTATATCACTATATTCAGTTTATGAGTAAGGATTCCCTATCTTAAACTATTATATAAATACAAAATGCACCAACTTCTCCACTGGAAATTAAACGCAATGTTTAGTACACTATATGTAATAATCATAGGTGATGGAGTTCGCCATAACCGCTGCTTAGCTAATGACTCCTACCAGTATAACTACTGGTAGGAGTCTATTTTTTTGAGCAAGCTATTTAAAGAGGTGAGAAAATTGATTTATATTATCGTTGGCATCGCCGGCATATTAGGAGCCCTTTCCCGCTATTATTTAGGTCTTACTATTCATACATTTTGGCATCATTCTTTTCCATTAGCTACATTACTCATTAACTTAGCCGGCTGCTTCTTATTAGCATGGCTAACTACGTATATCGCCCGGCTAAACATCTTACCTTCAGAGGTTATCACAGGCATCGGGACTGGATTCATCGGCTCCTTTACGACGTTTTCAACATTTAGTGTAGAAACTGTGCAATTAATCAATCATTCTGAATGGAGCACGGCTTTCTTATATGTATCATGTAGCATACTTGGCGGTCTCATTATGTCTGGACTTGGCTATACACTAGGTGATTTCTTAATTAAGAAATCACTTACGGAAGGTGATCACTTATGATGGAAGCTTTATTAGTGGCAACTGGAGGGTTTTTCGGTGCGATTACACGATTTGCAATTAGCAATTGGTTTAAAAAAAGAAATAAAACACCCTTTCCAATTGCTACATTCCTTATTAATATAACAGGAGCATTTTTACTCGGGTATATAATTGGCAACGGAGTCTCTACAGGATGGCAATTATTATTAGGAACTGGATTTATGGGCGCATTCACCACATTTTCGACACTTAAATTAGAGTCCATTCAGCTTCTCAATCGCAAAAAAATTTACACATTCCTTTTATATTTAAGTACTACTTACATAATTGGTATCCTATTCGCATTCCTTGGAATGAAGCTCGGTGGAATATAAAAAAGCGACTCTATTGAGTCGCTTTCTTTCATAAGAAGTATGTCCCGCCATATGGAATGGAAATAAAGTGAAACTTTAATCAGTGGGGGTTTTGTTCTTACCCACTGATTATTAGCCTTCACCAATCGGGCGTTTACGGGCAGTTGATCTCCCACCTAACTTCTTTGCTCCTGCCGAATTTTGAGGTGGGAATTTTACTGCCCGTTAATGCGGGATAAACCAGCTGGATACACATCATAATGTATACTTTGCACAGGAAGCTGTGAATACGACATATACTGGCTCTGCATCATTTGTGCTACTTGTGCTTGTTGTTGCATTTGAATAGCCTGATGCACTGCCTGAATTGTCCCCTGTGCTCCTGCCAAAGTAATAGCCGATCCTACTTGTCTTTCAGGATAACAGTAATGATTCAGCTCACTTTTTATTTTTCTTCCCTATCGTATGTTTCTATTTCATGGCAAGTGTTTTATTACGCTGTCTTTTTTCGAAGCGCCGAGAAAAGAGCCACACACAAAATTGCAACAATTCCAGTGAAGGTAAATAAATATGCTAACGGAATTAAGTAAAATGGCTCCACTAAAGTTCCGTCTGGTTTTACTTCCGAACCAATTACATTAAACATAATGATGCATAACACTCCTAAAAATATTGGACTAGAAGCTAATAAATATTTTTTCATAATATATTCTCCTTTGATTTCACAATTAATTTATCTGCATTCCTTTTTACTATTCTCAATACCATCATAATAAGCCCACTAACATTTTAAGTCAACAACTATTTATTGTTTTACAATAAATAGTTGTTGTTAAATATAATAAAAAAAGGCTATAGACAATGATCGTCTATAGCCTTTTCACTCCATTATTTCGTTCTAAAATATTCCTTCTGGAACATGCACATTCTTATCGCATTATGGTAGTTTCCATCAACGAAAAACTCGTCGAGAAGTTCTCCTTCCACCATAAATCCAACCTTTTTATAAACATGTACAGCCTTTTCATTCTCTTTATCAACAACTAAATAGAGTTTATGCATATTTAATACAGAAAAAGCGTAATCCATCGCTAAACGCGTCGCTTCCACTGCATAACCATGTCCTTGATAATTCGGATCAATAATAATCTGGAATTCAGTTCTTCGATGAATATAATCAATTTCCACTAACTCAACTAATCCAACCATCTCATTATCTTTCTCCAGGATAAAACGGCGTTCACTTTGATCGTGGATATGTTTATCATATAAATCCTGTAGTTCTACAAAAGCCTCATACGGCTCTTCAAACCAATAAGACATAATATGTGCGTTATTATTAAGTTCGTGCACGAACTTTAAATTTTCCCGTTCTAAAGGACGTAACTTTAATTCCTGACTCATTTCTATAACCTCCAAGTAAAATAACCTCTTCACTTAATTTCTCAATTTTTTTCGATTTCAAACGCCCTAATTACATTGTAAACCTTCAAGTAACTTGAAGGTCAAGGTACAAAAAGTAGTGCAAACTTATGTCTGCACTACTCTTTTCTCAAATCTCTCATATTCGATATGTATAAAGCAATAACTAAAACAAGAATGGATCCCGCATATAATAACGTCTCCATCGGTTCCTCATGAGATACAATAATTAATCTAATTAAAGCCGTAATTCCGATATAAATAAAATAACGTAACGGAAAATGATAATTCGATTTGAAATACTTAATAATTAATGCGATAAACTCGAAGTATAAGAAATAGACGATAATACTTTCAACTAATTTATAAGATGTATACTTCTTCGTCGAAAATATGTATTGAATAAAAGTAATCGTTTCATTAATTAAAAAGATAGATAAGACAATGGATAATATGATTAGAGCTATATTTAATATCCACTGCAAGACACTAGCAATAAAATGATCGATGTTAAATGATTTCATTTCGCCCAATACTCCTCTATGTATATATCCTTATATATTATAGCAAATCCTTCTATAAAAAAGAGAAGAATTTCCCTTTGGATTCTTTATTCTTTCGCCATCGTATAATATTGATTCCACTTTTAGAAATGCAGTGTAACTTTTGTATATTCATCTTCCTTGGATTCAATTGGACTACCATCTCCCGCTATATGAGCCTATCTTTTACTAAATATAACCTTATCTCAATAGATTTCCTATAAAGAAGCTTTGCTTACCCATCTCTGTAAACAAACGTTTACATACACATCCAATATCTTCAAGGTTAATTCTAATATTTGCTTATGCTTGATTCATATAGGGTAGAAAAAATTATTTATTCCAAAAATAAAAATTCCTTTTTCAAATATTTCCCTCCAATGAATATGATTAACATTATCTAATTTTGAATACTAATCTCCAGTTATAAAAAAATAAGACCAACGAGCATATTTAATAATAACTTTGCTCGCTAATCTTACTATTTTAATAATCCTTTTATCAACCTCGCAGAGGCTAAGCAAGTTTCGCCATTTGTGAGATACACTATTCTTTCTTTCACATCTACACTTTCAATTTTATTACGATTTACAATAAAAGCTTTATGGCAACGATAAAGCTTTTCATGGGATTGTTCATAATCTTTAAGCCTTCCGTAAAACTCTATATGCTCATTCTCTAAGTGTAAAATTACTTTATGAAGCGTTGGTGACGCTTCAAAGAAATAAATCTCCTCAACATCAATGTTACGTGTACGACCATTAGATTTAATTTGTAATTTCTTTGTGACAACTTGGCTCTCACCGATTTGAATATACCGCCGATATGCCTCTTGTAATGTAGATATTACACGTTCTTTCAACATGTCTGTGCGGTCCTTAATAATAAAATCAAGAGCTGAAATTTTATACATAAATGTTAAATATGTCATCTCTGCATGGGTTGTTACAATGATAATATTACATAAGGGGTCTTGCTTACGAATAATATCCCCTAATACAATCCCTGTTATTTCATGTTTCAAATCTATATCTAAAAAATAGCAATCTGCATGATCCTTTTCTAAATAAGCAATTACTTCATCCGGATTATTAGTAGCCAGCACTACCTGCATACCATTGTCTTCCATCATTGCGAAATTTTCGATAATTGTTCGCATACGCTTTAATTGTGACATATCATCCTCACAAATAATAATTTTCATAATCTCACTCCTTTTGTACCTCTAATTCTTGAATAAATACATCCCCGTTCAGTTTTGTATTTAAACTTAAATTTTTCGTTTCATTAGCCATTTGACGTAAAATAGCTAAACCTAAGCCTCGACCTTGTGCTTTAGTTGAATAACCTTCTTGATATATTTCATGTATTTTGATTGCCTGATTTATGTCACGTCTATTCATGCAGACAAATAAAACCGATTTTTCCATTTGAATAAATGCTAAGTGAACATATGGCTCATCAACATCTTTACTTGCTTCTATCGCATTATCTAATAAAATACCAAATATACGATTTAAAGAAATAATATCTATATTTATATGTTCAATATCTTCTACAATTTCTATATGTACGGGAATATTAGCGGCCTGTGCTTGAATTAACTTCGTTGTCAAAAGGCCTTTTAAACTATTTATATGAAGGCGATTGAGAGAGGTAAAAGCTACTTCATGATCCAGTTCTTTTTTTTCAGTCTGTAATATATGCTCATAAAAGTATTGCTCCAATCCATCATAGTCTCTATCATCAATGAAATGACGCATCGATGTTAAAATATTCATGTAATCATGCTTAAACTTACGCATATCACGATTAATTAACTCCAAAGAATGTACATATTCCATAAATCCTTCAATTTCTTGCTCTTTTTGTCGAATTTGAAGATGCTTAAAGGATAAGTGAATAATAAATACTACAATAACAATAAAAATCATAATATAAACGAAAAAAAAGATAAGATTATACTCCACGGCTTTTTAAAAAAAACTGTCATCCATTTTTACAATGTTCGCATACATAAATAAAATTGTCATAATAAGTAATAGAACAATTAAGCCTGGAATATAACGACTAGGCAAAGTAATTTTGCCGAAATATGTAACTCCTCTACGATATAATACAGCAAAAATAATAAGGATTATGATAAAACATACTAGTTGTAAAGATGGGTACCAACTAAGAAACTGTGAATCAGAAAATAATCGATAAATTAACAATGATGCTAAGTGATCCGCTAGAACAGCTAATACAATACTAGCTAATAAGTGAAGTATAGCAATCCCATTTCTTTTTTTTCGGTAAATAAATATACCTATACCAATAACCACATAAAGAATAGCATATACATCAATAAAATATAGCAGTAATACCCCAGGCAGGATAATGTATAGAAGAGATTGTGTAATCAATTTCCTTGTGACCGTAAGCTGACAAAAGTACCAAGGAAACCCTATTAATATAATACATTGTATAACAGACAGCATAAGTACTTGTAAATCCCACATATATCAAACCATCCTCTAATAAAGTATAATCTTTTTTCTTATTATATCGAAATTAAGATTATATGAGAATTAGAATTGTAATTATATTTTCAAAAATCATTACCTTTCAACTCTTCAGGTAGCTCTTCTTCATCTAGAAATCCCCAACACATATATAGAGATCCAAAGCTTGCAAGTTTCATTAATAATTCTCCCAAGATAGTTATCAATTTTTCAATAAAATATACCATATTAAAATTCCTCCTTAATATTTAACCAAGATAGTGATACAAGGACTGTTTCCATAAGTACACCAGCAATTAATAGTATTGCTATAGGTTGCGGGAGTAAAACAAGTAACACAGTTAACGAGACCATACGTTTATACATTTTTTTTCTTAAAAAGCGTCGATGTGCTTCACCACGAACTGCTGTTTTCTGAGAACTTATCGGCCCCATTAAACACAATAATGCCAATGCACATGCATATAAAATCCATATCGTTACTGTTGAAAATGATGTATTTATTGTAAACCAAGTGAGTGATGGGAAAATAATGCTACTAAAAACCATGCAACTTTTAAACGATGAACAGTGTAATCCATAAGATACCTGTCGAAAAATTAAAAATCCTATTTGAAGGACAAGCAGTTCCAAAAATATTCCTAATAATAAAGCAATACTGTAAACAATCACAAGCTTTTTCACTTCACGCATCACTACTCGATATCCATAGGCTAGCTTTATCTCTTCTAATTCAGTAATTGTACTTATACCTTTATAATACTGTACGAAACGTTGTTCTGATGCAGTTAGGTCCATTAAATCCCCTCCTTAATTATTAGTATAAAAGACAATATATCTAAATAGGAAGAAAATTCATATAAACATATTATTTACAAATGAACGCCAAAGAGCGCAGCACAATTCTATGTAAACGTCTTAAAAATGCACGTAAACGTATATCGTTATGCGTGCTTACTTAAAATGGCGTTTTTGAAAATAGTTTTGTGCATGCGCTTTATAAACTGCTTGTAAATAATGCGATGTATTAAAATATCGGTTTATGTGTTCTACGGCCTCTTCAATTTTGGCATAGGGTATTTTTTCCACATCATGAATATACTTAACAGAATGCCCTTTAGATAACTCTAGTAGTAATTTCTCTTCAAAATCTGTCAATGAAGTTTCTTTTAAATTATAACAATTAGAAAAATCATTTTTCTCAATCATTTTTATGAATTGATTTAACGAAATGTTTTTATGTAAGACATGAAAGTGCGGAGTTTCCTTTGTATGATGATATACTTCTCCAATATGTTCGTCTACTAAAAAAATCGTAGGTATTTCCAGTTCTCGTAGCACTTCTATATGATGTGCAAAATGATTAATTTTCTCATAAGATGTTTCAATGACTATAACATTATAAATTTCCTTCGTTATAGTACCAATAATCTCTTGTTTCAAATCGATTAGGGATATATGAGCAGTTATTAACCAATCTGGTCTCTTTTGTTTAAATGCTAGCTTTAATAAATCTAGAAATAGAGTATGGCTTGAACTAAAAAATATATGCATACTTCCCATCCCTTTCCCTATCATTTTATTAAAAGTCAAAAGATGGTGTGCCGTTTGCAATCACCACCTGTTCGTCTTTTACTCATTTCAAACTACTTGGGATCTTTAACTCTCCATATCCATATACGGGATCAAATCCTGGCTTGCCTAAATCCATAGCTTCTTTTAATAATTGATTAATATATTTATTGGGATTTGGTTTTTTAGCCTTATCTTGTGCCATCATTAGCGCTAAGGTAGCACTCACTTGTGGTGCTGATAAGCTTGTACCGAACGATAGTGTGTAACCTTGTGGTAAACCTACAGCTTGGTCAATAAAGTTTTGTTGTTGTTTCATCGGTGCTGTCGTCATTAACATATATGTGACGTTCATTTCACCTTTTGTGGAATACATTGGTCCAAAATCACCACCTGGCGCAACAATATCAACATTTGAGCCATAGTTAGAATAATACGCTCGATCTCCATCTTTTGTGGTACTACCTACCGTTAATACCTCTGGTAATCCCCCGGGTAAATGATAGTTACCAGCAGCTACTTGTTCGTCCAAGTCGTGACCTTCGTTGCCGGATGAGGCAACAACAACTACCTTATGTTTCTTTGCATATTCTACCGCTCGTTCGTAAGCTAAACGTGTCACCTTCTCATCTTCAATATTGTCAGATTTATATGTTCCTAGACTGATATTTAAAATATCTACACCATCATTAACCGCTTCTACCATCGCCTTAAGTGTCCAAATGGATTCTCCGCCTTGCTTCCCTAATACTTTATATGGAACAAGTGTAGCCTGTGGAGCAATCGTTCGCACAACTCCTGCTACTTGTGTACCATGTCCAAAATCGTCACTAGTTGAAGATGAACTTTCTACAAAAGTTTTACCAGGCTTTACATTGTATTGAAATAATGGATGTGTTGTATCTAAACCACTGTCTATTAAGGCAATCTCTACACTGCTTTCTCCCTTAAATTGATTAAATTTCATTTGATTATTTGTAATACGGGCATATGGCCAATTAAATTTAGCAAAATTCTCTCCCACAATAATATTATTAGGGACGTTTGATGTTTCTGATACAATACCTGCTAAATCACCACTTGCTATGGCATTATTAGTAAGTAATTTTGCAGCCATATCTAGCTGTTTCGTATTTCCTTCCACTTGTACAAATTGAATTTCATCAATTGTTTTAATTGTTAGCTCAGGATAAACCTCTTTTAATTGCTCTGCATAAGATTGAACATTCACACCTTCTTCTAGTAAAAACGCTTCTGACTCAGCTGCATCTGCAGTTTGTTGATTTACTGCCAAAAAGCATATTAGCAATAATGATATATACCAGTATCTTTTCATGATGCGTCCTCCATTTTCTTTTCTTCCATATAAAGTTGTTTATAGTAGTAATTATGCTTCATTAATTGCTCATGGGTACCTTCACCTACAACTTGACCACTTGATACAACAATAATGCGATCTACTTGTTTTATAGTCTGAAGACGGTGTGCCACAATCACACATGTTGCCTCTTCAGATAAAATTGCCTTCATCACATGTCGCTCTGAAATATTGTCAAGTGCTGAAGTCGGTTCATCTAATAAATGCAGCGCTGGTTTTTTGTAAAGACTGCGTGCCAGGGCGATCTTCTGTTTTTGCCCCCCTGATAAATTGGCTCCTTGTTCAGATAACATACTTTCTACATTAAGTGGTAAATCACGAATAATACTTAGCACATCTGATTTCTGTAAAACATCTCCTAAATGTGCCGTTTGATGTTGATTTTGATAATCAAAATCCTGGTTTAATACGATATTATTTTTAATTGTGTCATTAAAAATTGCGGCATGTTGATTCGTATATGCTACTTGCGTATGGAATGTTTCTTTTGAGATATCCCTGAGTAACACATCATTAAAATACAATTTCCCTTCTGATGGTTCAACTAATCCTGCCATCATTTTTAAAAGTGTACTTTTACCAGAACCACTCGCACCAACGATAGCTACTTTCTCTCCTTTACGAATGCTCAAATCAACATTTCTTATAACAGGTTCATCAAATCTGCTGTATTGATATGAAACATTCTTTAATGATAATGCCTCAAAAGAAGAAGCTTCGTAGGATCCTTCATCTGGTAAGGGATGATTAATAATCTCTTCTATTTTTCCAAAATAAGACTGCAATAAGACAAAATCATTATATACATTTGTTAAACTCATAACTGGTGTGATAAATGAACTGGCTAATGTTAAGAATGCAACCACTGTACCAATTGTTAACATTTGTTGTTGTACAAAATATAGGCCAATCACAAGTAACAAAATGGGTAATGCAAATTGTAATGTTTGTGGAACAGTGATAAAAACAGCAGCAAATCTTTCTTTTGCTTGGGTAATTGAGAGCTGTTTATGGAAATCTTCATGCCAACGTTGCATAAAGGTTAATTCTGTTCCTGTTGATTTAACCGTTTCAATACCTTCTATCATTTCAGTAATGCCTTTTTGCACTTTTGCTTGCTCAATCATTTCAAGATCTACAAAATGTTTTATCTTACGTGTATTCATAACAGAAATACTAATCATCACTACTGCAATCCCCACTGTTACAGCTGTTAATATTGGTGTATAATGCCACATTAAAGCTATATAAAAGGTTAAAAATATACTATCTACTACAAGTAAAACTGCCTTTTGCGTTAAAATTTGCCGTATATATACGCTTAAATTTGAACGAAAGATCAATTCACCTGTTGAACGATTTGTAAAAAAATGTAACGGCAACTTCAAAAGCTTTTCCATATAATAAGACATTAATTTGTCGTCAAATATTTTTTGAAATTTTGCTACAATAAACCCACGACTTACTTGTAAGGAATAATAACCAATCATCAATAAAACACTTGCCGCTATGATTACACTCATATTTCCATTTGCTAATGTAAATGATTGATCAATTAAACGCCGAGTAGCCTCAGGAATTATTAGCGTAAATAATTGAATCCCCATTGTTAAAAGCAAAAGGTAAATTAACGGTCTATTAAAATGCTGCTCAATGAGAACTCGCAAGAAGTGCCTCTTTTTTTCGGTTTTTGGGGCATTATACCCCTTATCTGCCACAACATTTATTACAACATTTGAGAATTTCATCTGAGCTTCATCCAGTGGAATCCATCGACGACCTGTTGCTGGATCACAAATTAAAACTCGTTTTTTCGTCACCTTTTCTATAACTAAGTAATGATTCTCATTCCAATAAGCGATACAGGGTGTCATTAATCGCTGTAATTCATTTGTAGTTTTAAACGCTTTCGCTTGCAGACCATAATCTTCCAAAATTTTTACCATGTCAGATAATTTAAATCCACCTCGTGGAACGCCGTAAATTGTTCGAAGTTCTGCAAGTGTAAGAAAACGCTTATTATAATGCAAAAGCATTGTGAGGCTGGCTAAACCACACTCACTATGCTCTGCTTGCTGTACAAGTTTTATTTTCGGCATTCGTCATCTATCCTTTCGTGTTGGGAGTTGCAATAACAAAAAGGATGGTAATGTAGGATTTAGCGTTCTTAGCAATGTGTACAGCACTCCTGTGACACCTGTATACATTCCTTTTGATTGAATAGTCTCATAACCTTGTAAACGAAATGCTCCATATTCATAATAGTTTGCTAGTAACTGCGACACCTTTTGTTGTAATAATGCTTGATATGTTCCAATATCATGAGCCTGTAAAGTTAAAAGTAGCTCAATATCACCTGCTGTTCCATGACAGATTGAATCTTCTTTTTTCTGATTGAATAAGTTATTCATTACTTGTAATCTCTGTTTCACACCGACTTCTTTATGAGTTAACTCTTCAACCATAATACGATTTAATAAAATACCTGTACTTCCATGACATACTGCATGCACACAATTTGGCTTGTCCGGTCTTGGATCGCGCCAATGATTCTCATTCCAATGCGTATCTTCTTCTCTCATCCATTCATAAATAGTAGGAGACTGCTTATCCATTAATGCTTTTACATAATACACACTGCTATTACCATGAATAAACCCAACATACGGCAATCCCTTATCGTATGTTAACTGCTTGGATAAAGTTAATGCATAATTATTATAGGTTGGATTTTTTGTTACATCGGCTAATTGTTTAAATATCGCAATTAAACTCGTTTGTCCCGTTAACCAATCATTACTTTTCTCTACTTCGAATGTCATAACTTGATCAGCAATTTGGCATGCTAATAATAATGCTTCTTCGTTATTATTAAGCTGGGCATCGAGTAACAATGGATAAATAAGTGCACCATTTCCATAGAAAGCAGATGCTTTAGGAACACTTGGAATAACCAACATTGTATTCAAAATACGCTTTTTCACATCAACATAATCAATGTCTCTTTGTTTATCAGTTGCTTGTAGCGCACTAAAGAATGCATACATACCTGGTAACCCATCATATAATTGATTATTCATCGCCTCATATTTCCAATCTGTTTTACATAAAATATCAATCCATGTCATGGAATGAGTTTTTTCATCATATACAGCTTCTTTTAAAAGTTTTCGTGCTGTTTCTTTCACCACGACTAACACATCTTTTTGTATTACTGCACTCGATTGTTCTGGGACATGTTCTGTATGATTGTAAATACCCATTGCCATTTCCATTTGCAAGCGTTGTTCTTCGATTTGCTTTGGCGCTAGATGCATTAAACTGTTCACGATTTGATCTACGATTGATTCTTTATAAATTTCTTTGATTTCAATATCATTATTGTTTAATAAATGTCTTTGAGACGTCCGATTAAAGAATTGTGGAACATCCCCTTCTAACATTTCTTGTAACTCAAAAATAGCAATACGTTTATCTCTATAAGGATATGCAAATAAATTATGCAATACCTTTTCACGTTCAATCATATTTTGCATACATGTTGGATGGTATGAGAACTGTAGCAAATCGACATAACGTTGTGTTGGACGTACTACATTCCGAACACGTGAATCTACAAATAACATCTGTACCTGTTCGATTATTACATGACGATGTGCCATACATTTTTTCATAAAATTCTCAAATCCAACTAAAATATCTTCTCTATATGCTTCATATGGTACTTCTTCACCATTTAATAAAGGTGTATTATTTTTCCCAGAAATGTAATGCTCCATATATTCGAACTTCATTTCATCCGTTGAATGGTTATTCAATTTTAAAATTTTAAAAGGTGCTTTTTGTGTCCCATAACTCAATCCACTAATATTAATACCTTGTTGTTTATTTTCAGAACGATCTGCTAGTATATGAAATGGTACGAGACCAGTCAATATAACAGAATCTAATTGACGTTCCTTTGCTGTTACATGCGCACTTTCTCCAAACTCTAGTGGTATGTGCTGCTGTAAAAATGTCTCAACATCAATCAATACTGGTCTATTACCATACGCAATAATATTTTCATAATGGAAGTCTGTTCCGCGTAGCATATAAGCTAATCCAATAAGCTCACCATAGCGACGATAAAACCCTCTAAGATCCTCTTCCGATTCACATGGCTGACGTTCAATAAATTGCTCAAATGCATAGTCTTCACGAATAATACGCTGCACACTATAAAAATCAGTGCCTAAAGTCTCATTCAAAAAATTAAAAAACGTTTCTAGTTTTTTTGTATATTGTAAATCTTTTGGCTTATATACTAATAATTCATGTTCTGAAAAATACACAAGCATAACGCTTTTACCTTGGTTATGAGAATCACCCGCCGATAATCCAATACGCTGAATTGTCCGAGAAGAATGCCCTAGTTTTTCAGTAATTTCATATACATTGTCATTTAATCGTTTAATAAACTCTGAAATATTACGCTTAAAGAAAGTAGTTTTTACTGCGATAAGACGAAGTAATGTGGGATAGTCATAAAAGAATTCTTTTGCTTTTTCTACATTTTCAAAACGATGCTGCATATAATAAGCAAACCTATCTTTTCCTGTTTCACCATCTAATCCATGTGTTTCTTTCATTACCTGTATATCATGTGCAAATGTTCGACTCATGAAACCAATTAACTCTTCAGAATAGCCTTGAACAATAGATACAACTGCATCAATATGGAATTTATAGTGAGTTGATGTATCCAATTCCTCTTTTAAAAAGCGCTTCATATATTGTAAGAAGAAACGTACTGCATATGTATAATCATATGTTGCTGGACGTTCATTTTCTTCATACGTTGCAAAAACTTCATTGAATAGTTTGTACCACTCAGATTTTTCTACTTTTAAAAGCATGCTTTCTACGTCCTGCTCTGCAACTGGCTGAATGCCCTTTTTAAAAGATTGTTCATCCTTATAATGATTAAGCATAAATTCGACATCTGCTTGTTTTAACAGTGACTTACGACTTTGCCACTTTTCCCACGCTGTTGGTTCGTGTACGTATGATGTTTCTTTCGCTCTTTCCTCAATCGTTAATGCATGTATCAATCGTTTGTCTACTGTTTGAATCATAACTGTCATGTCCTTATCCTCCTTAAATTAAAAATAGGAAGCATACACAAGTTTCACATGCGTATGCTTGCATTCATTTTTAGCATACTGACGCTGATACTAGCGATCCAATACCTAAACCAACTGTGAAACAAACTGGTGTTGTTTCTGCTTGTACATCTCCACTTCCTTGAATTGCTTGCATTTCTTCTCCTGTTAGTTCCTCAAATGTTGGACCTGCATAATTTGTCATTTCTTTCATCATAAATTCCTCCATTTTTAATTTAATTAACAGCTTTTTAGCGTTATCACTACTGTTACGCCTGTTGCAATTCCTCCACCTACCCAACCACATGCTGCTGAGCTTGCTGCTGTTGTTGCTGCAATTGCACAAACTGGTGTTGTTTCTGCTTGTACATCTCCACTTCCTTGAATTGCTTGCATTTCTTCTCCTGTTAGTTCCTCAAATGTTGGACCTGCATAGTTCGTCATTATATTCTCCAATGGTGCACCTCCTTTTCTTACTTGAACTGTGTGACGCATCGTTCTTGGTTATTACTATAAAGTGTTCTATCATAAAAATTTGTATTTACTCTTAAAATTTGCTAATTGTATCATTAGCGTTGTTTAAAAATAAACGTACTAACATTTATGATCACGTAAACGTAATAGCTTTACTGCCTATATGCACTATATTTAAAATATAAAAAAGCAGCCTGATCAATTATTGAACTGTACCCCGAATCAT
>NZ_NADT01000159.1:0-333 GCF_003264205.1 Bacillus sp. SRB_8
GCCCGAGTTACGGCCGTTTGAATTTACTTTTTTCCCGGGCACCTTCGGCCTTTAAGATGCTGAATTTTCGAATGATCGTAACTTTCGACTCGAACGTCCTTTTGACGCAATTTTTTTTTTGATCCCTCGTATTTTTTCGAGATCTATTCGAAAAAGCCATTCGCATTCGTTGAATTTCATTTTAATTTTTTCGTTATATTTCTACTCGTATAAGAATGAGCAAAAAAGGCGTTTTCTGAAAAATCGGATCGCTCAGACCCCGTCACGACGTTTCGGTTGAGTAGATATCGTAAAAATATGCAGGTTCAAAGAAAAAATCGCCTGAAAAGGACG
>NZ_NADT01000160.1:0-341 GCF_003264205.1 Bacillus sp. SRB_8
GATAAACACAATTATTATGTTGGATTCGAGAGACAAATATCAGAATGCAAACGGTCACCGGAGTCAACTGCAAACCAAGTTATTCTCGACCCTGATCCGTTACCTCCCTCAGAGAGATTACCTAACACATTGGACACTACACTTGAGCAAACTGACGACGACCTCATTTCTGAGAACGCTTCTATCTCTCAGTCAGATGCTACATTCAGTTCACAGGATCTACTGTCATCTTCCCACGCATCGCTCACCGAATCAGACCCTGAAGAGGGTGCCAATTCTTTACGAGAAGAACCTATTAGCCAAGTCGTGGATTCAATTGAACCGGCGGTGCGGCGGTCATC
>NZ_NADT01000161.1:0-394 GCF_003264205.1 Bacillus sp. SRB_8
TTGGATGAAAAGCACGATAATGTGTAATTGTTCTCGAAGCTGTCAGTGAGAGGAAAAGGAGGAAATCCTTTTAAGAAATAAAGTTTTTGATCGGAATACGAATCAAACCGAAGGACCCTTTAACTATTTAAGGGATAATAGAACGAATCACACTTTTACCACTAAACTATACCCGCTACAATCCGATTATTGTATACAAATGCAACTTTTGTCGAACAGGGGGGTTGTGGTAATTAAGATAGGATAAGATAGGGTCGTCAAAACGACTAAAATCATAACATAAAAATGCATTGTGGAATACTCGAAAGCTTCTTTTTTTTAGTCCAGCAAGATGGTAAACATAAAATCAAAAAGCAGAAAGAGAAATGAGACTTTTTTTTTGATCGAATTTTCT
>NZ_NADT01000162.1:0-300 GCF_003264205.1 Bacillus sp. SRB_8
TCCATCTGCGCTTCCACCGACAGCGGCACGTGGACAGCCATCTGGTCGCCGTCGAAGTCGGCGTTGAAGGCCGCGCACACGAGCGGGTGCAGCTGGATGGCCTTGCCTTCGATCAGGATGGGCTCGAAGGCCTGGATGCCCAGACGGTGCAGCGTAGGCGCACGGTTGAGCATCACGGGGTGCTCTTTGATGACCTCTTCGAGGATGTCCCAGACCACCGGCGTGCCGGATTCGACTTCCTTCTTGGCGGCCTTGATCGTCGTCGCGATGCCCATGGCTTCGAGGCGCGAGAAGATGAAG
>NZ_NADT01000163.1:0-291 GCF_003264205.1 Bacillus sp. SRB_8
AGCAGCTCTTTGTCGTAGACGTCATAAATTAATTCCGGCGCCGTCAACTTCCTTGAGTAGAACGCGATTGGATGCAATTTACCATCGAGTTGTCGCTGTGAGATAACGGCCCCCAGCGCGAAATCAGAAGCGTCTGTCTCCAATATGATCGGGAGATTCGGGTCAAAATGTTTCATAACAGGCGCTGTGGTGAACGCTCGTTTCAGGGTCACGAACGCGGACTCGGCCGCGGCCGACCAACCAAATGGTTGATCTTTTTTCGTCAGAGACGTCAAAGGTTTTTCAGAGGTT
>NZ_NADT01000164.1:0-300 GCF_003264205.1 Bacillus sp. SRB_8
GACCTGCGGGCTATGAGTCAGTTTGTCGTTCGTTTGCTGGTTCAAAATCGTCTAGAAAGTTTTTTTCTATGACGGCTGGGATTATTGGGAGATTTGTATGGATTCGCGGTGCGTATCGGTTACTTTGAGGATTTGCAAATAAGTTTCGATTTCGATCGATTCTTCTTGCTTGGACGGCTGCAATTTCGAACTTTTAGTTCATGGATTTGTTGGTTGAGGGAGTTTCTGGATGGCAAACTGGATTGGTAGATCGAGAGAAAGTAGATTTTCGGTGAAACGATCAACCCGTGTTGGCGAAAG
>NZ_NADT01000165.1:0-665 GCF_003264205.1 Bacillus sp. SRB_8
CGTTGCTGGGCCTGGTCCTGCTGTCGTCGGGGCAGTCGGGGGTGCAGAACCGTGGAAGGCAGGTGATCTTTGCACCATCGAAGAATACGTGTTCGACTCCCCAAGTCGACTCTTTTCTTTAATGGCGGCCAGCCCATCTTCCAGCGTCTCCAATTTTGCCATGATGGCGTCCAGGGATTGCGAGACTGTCCTCGATTCTTGTTGGCGCTCCTCACGTTCGCTTTCTAGTGACTTCAGACGGTCTGCAAAAATGACCAGATCAGAGACTAGATTTGACAAGTATTTGGTATTATAGTCAGTATAGCTCCTAATTGCTTGGACCATGGCCACCAACTTCGCAGGATCGGACAGCGACTCGTCGTCATCTGAGGCGGCGTCGTCACCCGCGCTGGGGTTTGGGTCAACCTCCGGAACCTGGACCGGAACCTGGGTCACGGTTGGTGACCGGGTTTGCGATTTCTCGCCTTGGTCGACGTCGTGCCTCGCCGCGATTATGGCATCGATGGCCTTTTTATTGCCCGCCGTTCTTGCCAGTTGTAGAGATTGCCGCTCCCCTAGCTTCTTTCGGCAGGGCACACCCATCGGGGCTGCCGTACAACGAAGAACGATATCGTATGCCGTCTTCTGGGGCTGCAGACTCCCCGTCGCTCCACATTTCGGGCATC
>NZ_NADT01000166.1:0-250 GCF_003264205.1 Bacillus sp. SRB_8
AGTACTCTCGTACATTCATCAAATAAATTCAAACTGTTTTAATGAGCCATCTGCAGTTTCACTATATAAGTTCGCTTATACTTAGACATGCATGGCTTAATCTTTGAAACAAGCATATAACTACTGGCAGGATCAACCAGATAACTAGCTTTTCTTCCCGGGTCAGATTGTCGGTTGTAACCTTGCGGCCAACCGGTCCCCCGAGTTCACGTCTCACGCCGAAGCGCGGTCATTAGAGCAGTTAAAGGTT
>NZ_NADT01000167.1:0-449 GCF_003264205.1 Bacillus sp. SRB_8
TGCAAGATTCTGGACTCCGGCGGTAACCTTATCACGGAGATCCCGAAGGATCATGACAACCTGTACACCCTGCCTCCAGTCATCAACTACACTGCAGAGCCACGTATTGCTGCGGCAAATATGGTATCAGAAACACGCGACCTTTGGCACAATCGACTTGGCCACATCAACGATCATGACCTCAACTCAGCCTTGGAAAATTCGGTCACCGGAATCAAGCAACCAGCGAAGATACGCAGACCCTCACCTATCTCTCCCTGTGACGGCTGCATGCTAGGAAAAATGCCAAGAGGTAACATCCAACGAACATCTGAAAGCTCAACCACCAGGCCGCTGGAAATCATTCACAGTGACATTTCTGGACCATTTCCTGTTGATGGAATTCACGGCAAATCGAGATACTACATTTCAATTCTAGACCAACACACACGATACTCATTTGTGTACCT